>JAHFTG010000400.1 GCA_023269455.1 Opitutaceae bacterium
TTTCATTAGTGGTAAACAACTCCGTGGATCGCTCCTCCCTCTGCATTATAGCCTGACAGCCCGCGCATCCCCGCCACACTCCCTGCCAATGTCCGCCGCCGATTCCCGCGACCGCTTCCTCGCCCTCCTCCGCCCCGCCATCCACGACGGCACGCTCGTCAAACTCACCCTCGGCAAACACCGCGGCGCCGACGCCACCCTGCAAAACCTCTTCGTCCGCCCCGTCACCCTCAAGGCCGGTCCGCACCTCTCCTTCACCTGGCGCCACGCCACCCGCGACATCGTCAAAAATCACCCGCCCGCCGACGCCCTCGCGCTCCTCGAACCTCTCATCGGCTCCGACTTCCTCGACGCCCACCTCTTCACCCCCGTGCAGACCGCCCAGCTCGAAAGCCGCCCCGACGGCACCGCCCGCCTTCACGTCAAACTGGCCGCCAGCGCCCCCGCCCCCACCGTCGAGCACCACGACCGCACCAAGGCCCACCTTGTCCCCGCCGACGCCCCCTGGCTCCGCGCCCTCGGCGTCACCAACGACCGCGCCCAACCCCGCGAAGGCATGGCCGCCAAGTTCCGCCAGATCCAGAAGTTCACCGAACTCCTCGCCCACCTCCTCTCCGAGTCCGCCATCCTGCCTTCCGATCCTGTTAATCCTGTCCAAAATTCCGCCGCCGTGAAGATCGCGGACATGGGCTGCGGCAAAGGCTACCTCACCTTCGCCCTCGCCGCGCACCTCGGCCCGCGCGCCGAAGTCACCGGCATCGAATTCCGCCCCGAACTCGTCGAACTCTGCAACCGTCACGCCCGCGAGCACGGCCTCGCCAATCTCCGCTTCGCCGCCGGGGACATCGCCTCCACGCCCCTCGACCGCACCGACGTCCTCGTGGCCCTCCACGCCTGCGACACCGCGACCGACGACGCGCTCGCCAAAGGCCTCGCCGCCGGCGCCCGCCTCCTCGTCGTTTCTCCGTGCTGCCAAAAAGAACTCCGCCCGCAACTCACCGCGCCCGCCATCCTCGCCGACGCGCTGCGCCACGGCATTTTCCAAGAACGCCAGGCCGAGTTCGTGACCGACTCCCTCCGCGCCATGCTCCTCGAATGGGCGGGCTACCATACGAAAGTCTTTGAGTTCATCTCCACCGAGCACACCGCCAAAAACCTCATGCTCGCCGCCATTAAAACCACGCCGTCTCCTCCCGGCACTCGCGATGCCGACTCCGCCCTCGCCGGACGCATCCGCGCCTTCGCCGCCTTCTACGGCATCCGCCACCAAGCCCTCGCAACCCACCTCGGCTTCGCCATCGCCGACTGACTGGATTTCACCCCCCGCCGTTGCGCATCTTCGAAAGATAGGTGCCCGAGTTTGCCTCGTATTTCTTAAGAACCGTCACGATAGCCTTCCGATAATCAACCTGCATCGAAACGCTTTCCTCCCAGTAAAGGCAGGTGCGATAGTAATCATAATACTCCGCCGACTCAAAATCACGGATACCTGATTCCGCTAGACTGCGAACATTATAGATTAAAGATTTTATTTCATCCGCCACGCCCACCCGGTTGGAACCCAGTTTTGCGACCCTGGACTCGAAATCAGCAATGAAAACGGCCACCCGGTCATTGGCGGATGCATTTTTGAAATCAAACCGGATGACCGCCTCCAACGCCTCGGACAAATCACGAAACTTGTCGATTCGCTCTCCTTGAGCTCGCCAGCGCGCCATGTCGATCGCCTCCCACTTGGAAATGCCGTCGAGCCGGTAGCCATACCAGCGTTTCTCAATCTTGGTCGGAGCGGATGACCGCCCTCCGTAACTCGACGAACCGGTTCCCTCGTCCACCAAAACCTTGCGCGTCTCCGCATAGGTCGCGACGCCCACCACCTCGTTTGAAATGGTTGAGAAGATCGGACTGCCGCTGTTGCCAGGCTCAAAATTGGCGTTCACCTCGATACGCGTCGGCCCGATGCCAAGCACCTGTCCGCTGGTCTGCGTGGCCACGCCGCCGCCGAGGCGATTGCCCACCACGACCACGCTGTCGCCAATTTTAACCGACCTCAGAACATCTTCCGAAATCTGCAGCCCGCCCTCCGCCTTGCCGATCCGAAGAATGGCCACATCACTGCCCACCGCACCATACACCGCCAAAACCGGAATGGTTTCGCCGCGCAGATTCTTGAGCGTGATCTTCTTGGTTTCACCCAGCACGTGCTCGTTGGTG
>JAHFTG010000004.1 GCA_023269455.1 Opitutaceae bacterium
AATAAGGTCGGATAACACTGGTGGTCAGAAGCCAAAAACTAGTAAGCATTTTTTTGCTTCACGAAGGTGAGGAGCATGATCTGGAAATCGAACAGGAGCGACCAGTTTTCGATGTAATACAGGTCGTAGCGGATACGATCCACCAAGCTGGTGTTGCCCCGCAGGCCGTTGACCTGCGCCCAGCCGGTGATGCCGGGGCGCACTTCGTGACGCGGGTTGTAATGAGGGATTTCGCGTTCGAATTTCTCGATGAGTTCGGGCCGCTCGGGGCGGGGGCCTACGAGGCTCATGTCGCCGGTCAGTACGTTCCAGAACTGGGGGAGTTCATCGAGATTCCACTCGCGCATGAAGGCGCCGATTTTGAGGCGTCGGGGATCTGCCTCCACCGCCCACTGCGCGCCGGTTGTCTCGGCATCGAGCCGCATGGAACGGAGTTTATAAATAGTGAACGTTTTGCCGTGCCGGCCGGTGCGAACCTGCCGGTAGATGATGGGGCCGGGGCTCTCGCGCTTGATGATTATCGTGAGCACCAGCATGATCGGAGCACCGAGAATGAGGCCTGCGAGTGCGCCGACGAGGTCCGTGGCTCGTTTGAGCGCCGCATTGGTTACGGAGACGATTCGCAGGTCTTCCACTCCGAGCACAGGCACGCCGGAGATGGTTTGGAGGTGAAGACTGGATACAAAGATACGGAAGAACGACGGCATGATTTTGAACTGCACGTAAACGCGTTCGCAAAGGTTGGCGATGTGCAGCAACTGGCCGGTGTTGAGATCAAAATCGGCGACGATCGCGATATCGATGAGCCGGTCGGAGAGAATGGCTTCCAATTCCGGATAACCGCCCAGGCACATGCACGGGCGGCGAACGCCGGAAAGCTCCTCCGCTTGGGTGGAGACATAGCCGACGACTTCGTAGGGATGATTGCGGTCGGTGTTGATGGCTTCGACAAGCTTCTCGGCATCGTTACTCCAGCCGATAATCACCACGCGTTGCACGATGCGTTCACGCAGGTGACTGCGGGCCAGCCAGAGATTAAAGCCCAGTCGCCATGCCACGATGGAGGCCAGCGTCGTGATGCAGGCGAGGGCAACAAAGAGCCGGGAAATCGAGGGTTCGAATTTGAGCGCGAGCGAAATGCCTAGAAACAGGCAGAACCAGAAGAAGGTGCCTTTGGCAAAGAGCCCGAAAGCCCGGTGCGGGCGCAGCAAAATGCGCGCATCGTAAACTTTGAGGTAGGCGAAACTGGCGATGAAGAATACGGTGCCGATGACCAGTAAGGGAAGATAATCGGCGAGGCGGGTGTTGCCCGGAGTCACTCCCACGCGGTTAAAGGCACTATCAAAACGCAGCCAGTAAGCCATCAACAGCCCGAGAAAAGCAAAGAAGGTATCCCCCGAAATCTGTAGAACAAGCAGCAGGTTTTGGGTGCGGGGGTAAGAGCGTTTGGTAGCCATGTGACAAATCACTTTAATTATAAGACGGTAAGGCAAAAACCAGCCAATAACGATGAGCTAGAGAGCTATGGGCTGGTAGCTGTGAGCCAGATACCATTAGCTGAAAGTTTAAACCCTGAATAATTTCCTGTGTCCCGAGAATCCCGAATTTTTTCACTTCTTCGCCTGGTCTTTTGCATTCCGCTGGGGGGGATATTTTGTTTACTGATTTCGGAGGGACGGTCCGCAGGGTATGGATTTGATGTGTTGGAAACGCCAGAGGTCTATGCCAATAATTTGGCTGAGGCGCAGTTGACTGGTTCCAACGGAACTTGGATGCGGGTGCGAAGTTTGGTGGAGCCTGAACAATCAGTAACGGGGATTCGCGCGGTCGCTACTGATCGGCAGGTTTTGCTGCGATTACATCACCTGGGGGTTAGGACGGTGGTTCATTTGCGCAGACAGCCTAATGAATGGCAAAGTGGCGTGCGTGTTGGTGGTGGTTGGCGCTTACCTCTGGATCTACGGGAAGCTTTCGAGCGTGGACGCAGACTGGGAGCGGCTTACGGCGATCTCGTGGACGCTTGGGAAATCGAGAATGAGCCGGACATCGGCTTCGTCGCGGAAAACCCCGAGGTGATGGCTGCCTTTCACAAGGCGTGTTATTTGGGGCTGAAGGCGGGCGCGCGAAGCGCACCTCGAGCTGGGAGCTATGAGCTAGGAGCTGTGAGCTTACAATCGAGCTGGCTGGCGCAAAAGCGCGGTCGAGTGGCAGCCCTTAACTCCCAACCTCCAGCTCATAGCTCATCACGCGTGCTTATGGCTCCGCTTGCGCTTCCGCCCGGGCCTTATTTTGAGCGGTTGTGGGGCAATGGCCTCGCGAGCTATACGGATGGGTTTAACTACCATTATTACGGCTATGCGGAGGATTTCAGCGGGGTGTATCGGCAGTTCGCTACAGCTGTAGCGGAGCTCCCAGCTCAGAGCTCTCAGCTCAGAGCTAAAAAAGATCTCCCGGTTTTCCTGACCGAATACGGCTACGGGCTTATGGATGGCGTGGCCCGCGATACCGTGGAGGGGAGAGTGCGGCAGTGGCGGTGGTTTGCCGACGTGGCGGGGCAAATCCGCACGCTTCGCCCCGAGGGGCCGATGGCGTTTGTGCTCAATCCGTATTATGAGGCCGAGCTGGCTGAATTTGGCCTGCTGATGGAGCGAGCGGCACGTCTCAATCCTCAACGCTCAACCTTCAACTCTCAGATGGTCTTCGTTCCATCCGATTTCGGAGCGGCGAGTGTCGAGCCGTGGATGAAGCGGATCGGTAAAAAGGAAGGCACGGCTTACGCGTCTCCGGCATTGGCTTATCTATGGGATTACGCGACGCGACATCCTTACAGGCCGCTGACTTGGACTGTGAAGACAGCCGCTCCGTCGCCGGTGGTGATCGATTTCATCGCGGACAGGGACATGCTTCAGATCAAGGACTATAGCGGGTATGCGTTGGAGGGTATGGTGGATGGAGCGGGGACGGATGACTCACCTCTCAGCACGGGGCGCGGACGGGTGGTGCTTTATAATTTTTCGGATAAGCCGGTGGCGGGAACCTTGGACTTTTGGCCGAGGGAGAAGACCGATGCGGCGGAAGCGACGGAATTAACGCTGGCGCCAGGTGAACGACGAGAAATTCCGGTGCAACTGCGGGTATCGGCAGATGCATTTGTCGAGAACCGCCTCAGGCTGGTTTTTAAACCGGTGTGTGCCAGTGATCCGCAGGCAATTTATGCAACGTGCCTGTATCCGCGCGGAGCACGCATGCCTCGCCAGAAGCTGGCGGATTTCGATTTTTCGACGGCGCAGACGGAGGGCGCGCGGGCTTTGCTTTTGGCGCGTCCGCTGGCGAGGGAGGAGCCTGCGCTCAAGCCGGATGGGCGTTGGCTGGTTTCGGATGGGGTGCGGGTCGAGGATCATGGGGATGGCGTCTGGCGGTTTGAGGTCGCGCATTTTCCGAAGGAACCGCTCCGACCGGCGATGGCGGAGTTGCCACTGCCTGAGGGCTTTGGCTTCAAGGCGGGATCGATGCTGATGTTCCAGCATCGAATGATTCCTTCGGCAAAATCACCGGAGGTGCCGTCGGGTGACAGCCGTTTTTCCACGCGCACGGGCAATTGGGGCGCGTCGGTGGATGTATTTTTCCGCACGGCAAACGGAAATCTTTACAAGGGGACACCGCAGCTTGCACCGACGGAGACGTGGAAAACCTATGCGCAGAGTGCCCAGAATTTCACCCTGTGGTTTTATGGCCGGGGGGCGTTGCCGTGGAGATTTTCGGAAAATCGGCCGGTCTCACTGGTGTTTTTTTTAAAACCGAAGCAGCTACCGTTTACCTTGGAAGTGAAGCAGGCCGAGATCGTGAAATTCGCAAAGCCCTAGTTGCTTGGGAATTCCTGTTGGCGGCTTTCGCTGGGAATCAGCGATCATTTCCGCGGCGATGTTCCAGCTCGGCCCAGCGGGAGAGCAAGACGAGGGAAGCACACCAGAGCAGAAGAATGGCGGGGTTCTGAGCGGGGAAATCGACGAAGGCGTGGGCGAGAGTCACGGCGAGCGCGAGCGCGATGAACGCGAGGTGGGGGCGCCGGTGAATTTGGTTGCGCCACAGATGGCGGCCGACCCAGGCGAGCATCGCCAGCAGGAGGGCGGCACCGATCAAGCCAAGTTCATCGAGGAGCTGCACGTAGTCGTTGTGGGCTTCGTTCCAGCCGAGCATGACACCCCAGGGTTTATAGATTTCGGGGTAGTTTCTTTGATAGGCGGGAAACATGTAGCGGAAGCTGCCTGCGCCCCAGCCGGTGATGAGGTTGTCCTGAGCCATCTCCCAGGCGGCTTCGCGAACGACGAGCCGACTGCTGACAGAGTAGTCGGTTTTCCCGGCTTCGATGAGCTTGCCGACGCGGTCGAAGGAGGTGTTGAGGTTGAGGAAATAGGCGCCCAGTCCGATGAAAATGGCAAAGCCCGCGCAGAGCAGCCCGAGGGTGAGAGGGCTGCGGCCCTCGCCGCGGGTGACGGCGCAGCGAATAATAAAACCGATGAAGGCGACGAGCGTGAACCCGACCAAGAGGATGGTCGCTGCCCGCGAGTAGGTGAGGAGCACGCCGATCCCGAGCAAGGCGCAGAGAAACGCGATGACGGGAGCGGGGCTGGTGCGCTCCAGCCGGCGCTCGCTGCGGGCGAAGTACCAATAGAGCAAGGCGACGCCGAGCATGAGCACCAGGTTGAAGTAGGCTCCGGCGTGGTTTTTGTAGATGATCGTGGAGAAAGCGTTTCTGCCTCCGCTGTTGGAGGCGAACCAGAGGATTTTATCCGTGCCGGTGACGCGTTGGAGGATGCCGATGATCGCGAGCAGGGCGCCGTTGGCCACCACGATGGTCAAAAGTCGTTGCACGGCCGCCCGCCGGGTGAAGCCGACCCACACGGCGCATACGACCAGCCACGGGATCGTATAGAGCATGAGCACGCGCCAGGCGTTCATTTTAACAAAGGGACTCTCGATGCCCGACGGCAGCCACGTGATGTGCTCCAGGGGGACGAGCCACCAGGAGCCGCCGTTTATGGCGTAAACCCACGCGGGGTTGAGCGCTTGGATGGCGACATAGCCTAGCAGTGCCAATCCGAGCCAGAAAAGAGGGAAGCGCACGAGCTTCGGCCACATGATGAGCTTGAATGCGCCTTCGGGCGTATGGTCGTCCGAATAGTGGCGGTTGGCGAGGGCCACGGCGAAGGCGGCCACGGCAAAGGCCAGGCTGATAAACTGGCTCCACGGGGGCATCGTGCCGAGCGCCCACGGCGTGAAACAGAGGTGCGCGCCGACGATGATCAGCAACGTTTTTTCGAGGGGGTGAAGGCTGGCGGAGGCGCGCGCCTCGCCGCGAAAAGCCTGCAAGGTAGGGTCGGCGCGAAACGTTGGAGCGGGGCGGTGGGGCATGGGCAAGCCGAGAGCTTAGAGCTGGGGGCGAAGGGCTGGAAACAGTTAACCTAACAGAAAAATTTAAAGAGCCTTGGTGTATTCGAAGCCGGCGTCGTCGGTAAAAACGAGACTGGAGGGGGTGACGTTGGTGAGACGCAGCCCGAGGGTGCGGTCCACGTAATCGTTAAGCCGCACGATGCGGTCGTTCATGATTACTTTGGAATCCTCGCCGGACATGCGCACGCCGGTGACGCGCAGGGCGTCGAGGAAGATGTAAACCGCCGGGTTGGAGACAGGCTTGGACGGGTTCGTCGGAGGATGCGGATGAACGATCGACGCAGGTGCCGGAGCGGGCGGCGTGGTCACCGCGATAGGTGTTTGAACGACTGGCACCGGAGAAGGTGCGGGCGCGGGAGGGAGCGGAGGAAGGACGGCTTCGATGTGAACAGGCGTGGCGACCGTTGCAACCGACGGGGCGGTGGCGATTGCCGGAAGTATTACCGCCGGGACGGCTGGCGCGGGAGTGGCGGGCAGTGTGTGGGTGTCGTGATGAACGGGCGCAACGTTCGCGATGACGGGGGGCTTTGAGTCGAGACGCAGCCATACAAAGGCGAGCACACCTCCCATCACGAGCACGAGACCGCCGCCCACGAGCAGCAGCATCAGCGTGCGTGCGGGCATGGGGGGGCGGCGTTTGGCGATACGGGGGACGGGCGCGCCAGCGTCGGCCAGCGTCGGTGCGGTGGTGATCGTGGTCTGGGCGGGGTCGATCCGCTGGCGCTGGGCTTTTTTAAGCGCTTCGTTGATGAGACTCATGGGTGGAGAGGAAAAAATGCGGTGAGCAGGCGGACAGTGTTTTTGAAAAAGATCATTCCGTGAGATTTCGCATGTCTTTGTATGCGCGGCGGACGTCCCAGTAGGTGACTTCCTCGGAGTCGCGGATGTAGGCGGCGAGAATCGATTTATCGCAGAGATTATTAATGATGCGAGGAATGCCTTTGCTGTAACGGTGAACGGCACGCAAGGCCCAGCGGGTGAAGGCGGGGCGCCCCATGCCGCCGGCGAGCGTAAGCCGGTGCTGCACATAGTGGGCCACGTCGCTCAGATTAAGCTGGCGGAGTTCGCAGTGGACAAGGATGCGCTGGCGAAGCTGGCGGAGTTCTTCGCGGGCGAGGATCGTCTTGAGCTCAGGCTGGCCCATGAGGACGATCTGGAGCAGCTTTTGCTGGTCGGTTTCCAGATTCGACAGAAGACGGATCTGCTCCAGCACCTCGAACGAGAGATTCTGCGCCTCGTCGATGATGAGCACGATGTCACGGCCAAGGGCGATGCGTTCGAGCAGCACGCGGTTCACCTGGGCGACGAGGTCGTTCTGGCTGCGGCCGAGCTTGGTTTCGCCCAGTTCGGTGAGGATGGCCTTGAGCATCTGCGTCTCGGTGACGCGCGGATTGAGGATGAGCGCGGTGTCGTAGCGGCCCGGATCAAGCTCGTTCAGGAACCGCCGGCAGAGGGTCGTCTTGCCGCAGCCGACCTCGCCGATGAGCACGATGAAGCCCTTGCGCTCCTGCACGCCATATTTCAGGTGTTGCAGCGCCTCTTGGTGGGTCGGACTGAGATAAAGAAACTTCGGGTCGGGCGTGATGTTGAACGGCATCTCGTTCAACCCGTAGAAGCTCTGATACATGGCCAAAGGCAGTAGGCGGCCCGCGTGGCGAACGCACGCCAAAAGCGGGAGCGACCGGCGTTTTGGGCAACAATTAACAAAATCTTTCCGAGTGCCGGCCAGCATCAGTGCGTCTTAAGGGATGTAGTCGCGCGAACAAACGCGGTGATGGATTGATTGATGGCCGCACATTCGTTCTGATTAATCCTGTTAATCCCGCTCCACTGCGGATTCTTCTTCACGTCACGTCATGCACCTGCGCCGGATCATCGTCACCTTTTACCTGCTGCTCTTCCTGAGCGTTGGCGCGGGCTCGGCGGCGTTTTTCTGGCAGACGCGGCAGGAATACAACCAGCTAAAGCTGGTCGAGGCGGCGGCCCAGCGGCGGCTAAACGAGGCCGAGCAGCGGTTGCAGGAACAGGAATCGACCCTGCACAAGCTGCGCACCGACCCCGACTACGTCGCGATGATCATCCGCAAGCGCCTGGGTTATGCGAAGCCCGATGAATTTATCTTCCGTTTCGAGGCGGACCGGTGAGCTGAGAGCTGAGTTGGCGGAATAAGCCGCCCCATGATTTAGCGGGTCTTAAAAAGACGTTGCCCGTGGCGGACCTGCCCGCTCAATTCTTTTTTTCATCATGGCAAAACCCCCGCTTATCGAGGCCTTTGAACGCGCCGGACAGGGACATGTATTCGCGTTTTTCGAGCAACTGACGCCTGCCGACCAGCAGCAGCTTCTCTCCGATGCGGCCGAGATCGACCTGGGCGAGATCGCCCACCTCACACAGACGTTGCTGGCGAAGGGCGCCGTCACCGGCCTCAATCTCGACGGGCTGGCCCCCGCGCCCTACGAACTGCGCCCCGAAAAGGGCGGCGACGTCAAAGCCTGGGGAGCGGCGAAGACCGCCGGCGAGGTGGCTTTGCGTGCGGGGCGGGTCGCGGCGTTCACGGTCGCGGGCGGGCAGGGCACCCGGCTGGGTTACGACGGCCCCAAGGGCACGTTTCCCGTCACGCCGATCAAACAGAAGACGCTTTTCCAAGTATTTGCCGAAAAAATACGCGCGGCCGGCGCTCGTTACGGAAAGCCGCTCCACTGGTTCATCATGACCAGCAACGCCAATCATGCCGCGACCGAGGCGTTTTTCATCGAGCATGCATTCTTCGGTTTGGAAAAGGCCCGGGTGCATTTCTTCCGCCAAGGCCGGATGCCGGCGGTCGATCTGGACGGTAAAATCCTTCTCGAAACCAAGGGCACCCTTGCGATGTCGCCCGACGGCCACGGCGGCTCGCTCCGCGCGCTCGACCGCAGCGGTGCGCTCGACCTCATGGACAAGGAGGGCATCGACATCCTCAGCTATTTCCAGGTGGACAACCCTCTCGTGCGCGGGATCGATCCGGCTTTCATCGGCTGGCACGTGCTGCGCGGCTCCGAGATGTCCAGCAAGATGGTCGCCAAGGCCTATGCGGGCGAAAAAGTCGGCCACTTCTGCACGCAAAACGGGCAGGCCGTCGTGATCGAATACTCCGACCTCCCGAAATCCTATCAGGAGGAAATCGATCCGGTGATGGGCGGCCTGCGCTATCTTGCGGGGAGCATCGCGATCCATGTGTTCGACACAAAATTCATCCGCCGCATGGCGAAAGGCGGAGCGGGCGTGGCCCTGCCGTTCCACCGCGCCGATAAAAAAATCCCCACTATCGATGCGGCGGGCAACGTGGTGAAGCCGGACAAACCCAACGGAGTAAAATTCGAGATGTTTGTCTTCGATGCGCTGCCGTTTGCGAAGAATCCGGTGATCATCGAAACGCGCCGCGAGGATGATTTTTCGCCCGTGAAAAATGCCGAGGGGCTGGATTCGCCGGTGACGTGCCGGGACGATCAACTCCGGCAATTTACGCGCTGGCTGAAGGCCGGCGGAGCCGTCGTTCCGACGGACGCGACCGGATTGCCGCCCTTCGCCGTCGAGGTGTCACCGTTGTTTGGTTACGACGAGGATTCTTTTGCCGACGCTTGGAAACGCCTTTCACCCAAACCCGAAATCAAGGCCGGGTTATATTTGGCAGTCTGATTCCGATCAGATTTTCACATGGAAAACAGGAAATCAGGAACGGGCCGAGTTGGAGATCATTGTTCACCGAGGTCGGTTTCCTGATTTTCTGAGTTCCAGATAACGTATTTTAACTTTCCATATCCCCATGAGTTCGCTCGCCCAAATCCAAGCCGCCGGCCAGGCCGGACATCTTCTTCCCGCCACGGTTCAAAATCTCTCCGACTGGCTTGCCGCCGGACTGCCCGCGTGGGCCGAGGCGAGTATCGACGAACTCGTGGCCAAGGCCGCGTGGGCCGAGCTCAACGACCGGTTTTACCGTTATCTCGAATTCGGCACCGGCGGCATTCGAGGACGCACCATCGGCACCATCACAACTGCCGCCGAGACGGGCACGCTCAGTGCGATGGGCACGCCGGCGCACGCCGCCATCGGCTGCAATATCCTTAACGATTTCACGCTGATCCGTGCGACTATCGGCCTCTATCGTTATACCAAGGGCTGGCTCACCAAGTCCGGCCGGGCGGACGTGCCTGCGCTCGTGATCGCCCACGATGTCCGTCATTTCTCGCGGCATTTTTGCGAGCTGGCGGCGTCCACTTGGACGAAATTGGGCGGCAATGCTTATATCTTCGAGGGACCGCGCTCGACCCCGCAGCTCAGTTTCTCGGTGCGCATGCTGAAGGCGCATGCCGGCGTGGTTATCACGGCCAGCCATAATCCGCCGCACGATAATGGTTTCAAAGCCTACTTCGAGGATGGTGCGCAGATGGTGTCGCCGCATGACACCGGCACCGTGGCCGAGGTAAACGCCGTGCCGCTGGCCGAGCTGGGCGCGTTCCTCGAACCGGATCTTTCGCGCGTGGTCACGCTGGGACGGCCGGCGGACGATGCCTACCTCGCGGTCGCGGCGAAGGCGGCGATTGATCCGTCCGTTTTCCGCAAGACGAAGCTCAAGGTCATCTTCACCAATATCCACGGCACGGGCGGCGTGATGTCGGTTCCGTTGTTGATCCATGCGGGTTGCGAGGTTCACGCGGTGCAGTCGCAGGTGGCCTTTGATCCGCGTTTCCCGACGGTGAAATCTCCGAACCCGGAAAACGCCGAGGCGCTTTCTCTGGCCGTCGCGCTCGCCGAAAAGGAAGACGCCGATGTGGTGGTCGCAACTGATCCCGACTGTGATCGCATGGGCGTAGCCGTGCGCGGGAAGGACGGGAAACAACACCTGCTCACCGGAAATCAGATAGGCTCTTTGCTGGCGGAGTATCGACTCACGAAGCTTAAGGAGTTGGGCCTTATTCCTGTGGCGGGTTCTCAGAGCGTGGCCATCGTGAAGACTTTTGTGACGACACAGCTTCAGGACGCGATCGGGCGCGGGCACGGCGTAAAAGTCATCAACACGCTCACCGGTTTCAAATGGATCGCGGCAAAGATCGCGGGCTACGAGGCGCAGTTGAAGGCGGCGTTGTTCAAGGAGTCGGGCGTCGCGCTCGACTACGATGCTTCGACCTTCGAGGCGCGGGCGAAGTTGCTCCAAAAACACAGCACGTTCTACGCGTTTGGCTGCGAGGAAAGTTACGGCTATCTGCCCAACGACGCGGTGCGCGACAAGGACGGGAATGCGGCGTGTCTCATGTTCGCCGAGCTGTGCGCGTGGGTGAAGTTACAGGGGAAGACGGTGCCGGAATATCTCGACGAGGTTTATCTCAAATACGGCTTCTACTTGGAAGGCGTGGTGAACATTTACTACGAAGGCGCGAGCGGCGCGGCGAAGATCAAGCGCATCCTGGAGACGTATCGTTCGGCTCCGCCCAAGGCGTTTGGCGATGTCGCGGTGACGCGTTTTCAGGATTTCGGCGTGGAGGTTTTTAAAGACGCCGACGGCGAGGCGATCCCCAGGCAGGATCTCTACATCGTATCGCTGGCCAACGGCTACAGCTTCGCGGCGCGCGGCAGCGGCACGGAGCCGAAGATGAAGTTCTATGTCTTCGCGAGCGCGAAGGTCGGAAGCGCGACTGAGCTGGCCGAAGTGAAGGCCAAGGTAAAGGCCGAGCTGGATCGCGTGAAGGCGTTGATCGAGGCCGATGCGAAGGCGCGCGCCGAGGGGTGATCTTCGGTTTCCAGCCCATCCAACAAAAAGCCCGGTCTTGCGACCGGGCTTTTTGTTTAGGCAAAGCGGTGCTTGGTTTAGACCAACAGCAGTGCGGGGCTTTCCAGGACTGACTTGAGGGCGGCGAGGAACTGCGCGCCGACGGCTCCATCGACCACGCGGTGATCGGCGGAGAGGGTGAGCGTGAGGGTCTGGCCGATGACGATCTGGCCGTTTTTGACGACGGGCTTGGTCACGGTGGTGCCGACGCCGAGGATGGCGGCGTTCGGGGGGTTGATGATCGGGAAGAACTTCGGGATGCCCATCATGCCGAGGTTGGACACGCAGAAGGTGCCGCCAGTGAACTGGTCGGGCTTGAGTTTTTTGTCCTTGGCAGCTTTGCCGAGGGACTTGGCTTCGGCGCTGACTTGGAAGATCGACTTCTCGTGGGTGTCGCGGATGACGGGGGTGATCAGGCCGTCGGGCAACGCGACCGCGAAGGAAACGTGGGCGGCGGCGAGGTAGCGGATCTGCGTGCCTTCCCAGGCGGCGTTGACATCGGGCACGCGGCGCAGGGCCTCGGCACTACCCTTGAGGATGAAGTCGTTTACGGAGAGTTTAACACCGGCTTTTTCGAGGCCTTTGTTGAGCTGCTCGCGGAGTGCCATGAGGGGCTCGGCGTCCACTTCGATTTCGAGGTAGAAGTGGGGGATGGTGGTCTTGGATTCGAGGAGGCGCTTGGCGATGACGCCGCGCATGGTGGAGACGGCGACGGTGCGTTCTTCCTGAATGGGACCCTTGGCACCGACGCTGCCCCCGGAGAAGGGAGCACCGCCGGACTTGGGAGCGGCGGAACCGATCTTGGCGGAACCGGATTTTTCGGCGGCTAGGATGTCGGCGCGGACGATGCGGCCGTGCGGTCCGCTGCCTTTGACGAGGGCGGGGTCGATGCCTTTTTCGGCGGCGAGTTTCTTGGCGAGGGGGGAAACGCGGAGGCGTTCGCCGTCATTTGCCGGAGCGAGGGCGGGTGCCGCCGGAGTGGCGGCGGGGGCGGCCGTAACGGGGGCAGGGACAGGGGCTGCGGCAGGAGCGGGAGCGGAGGCTTTGGGAGCTTCGGCGGCGGGGGCGACCGGAGCGGGAGCTGCCGCAGGAGTTTCGACGGTTTCACCGGCTTTGCCGACGGCGCACAGCGGGGCGCCGATGGCGACCTGCGAGCCGGCGGGGGAGAAGATTTTAAGAAGAACGCCGTCGAAGAAGCACTCGAGCTCCATCGTGGCCTTGTCGGTTTCGACTTCGGCAAGCATGTCGCCGGATTTAACGGCGTCGCCTTCTTTTTTGAGCCATTTGACCAGCGTGCCCACCGTCATGGTGTCGCTGAGTTTCGGCATATCGATGATGTTGGCCATTCGGAGAAAGTTGAGAGTTGAAAGCTGAGAGTTGAGAGCGCGGACGGATCAGGCGACGGCGGCGAGGGCGGCTTTGAGGATGCGCTGGGGGTTGGGGAGCTGTTCGGTTTCGACGGGGGGGCTGTAGATGGCGGGGGCGTCGATGGTGGCGAGGCGGTGGATCGGGCCGTCGAGTTCGTCGAAGGCTTCGCGCTGGATCATGTAGGCGAGCTGCGAGCCGACGCTGGCGAAGGGTTTCTGTTCTTCGACGATGAGCACGCGGTGGGTCTTCTTCACGGAGGCGAGCACGGTGTCGAAATCGAGGGGGCGGATGGTGCGGAGGTCCACGATTTCGACGGAGACGTCATGTTCTTTTTCCAGAATGTCGGCGGCGACGAGAGAGTGGAGGACAGAGCGACCATAGGTGACGATGGTGAGATCGGTGCCGGTGCGCTTCACGTCGGCCACACCGAGGGGAATCAACTCTTCGGTGTCGGGGACTTCGCCTTTTTCACCGTAGAGGATGGTGTTCTCCAGGAACATGACTGGGTCGTTGTCGCGGATGGCGGACTTGAGGAGACCCTTGGCGTCGCGGGCGGTGGCGGGCACGACGACTTTGATGCCGGGGTGGTTGGCGAGGACGTTCTCGGGGGTGTGGGAGTGGGTGGCACCGACGTTGGTGCCGCCGTTGGCCGGGCCGCGGATGACGATGGGGCAGTTGATGAGACCACCGGACATGTAACGGACGTTGGCCGCGTTGTTGAGGATCTGGTCGAAGGCGACAGAGTAGAAAGACCAGAACATGAGCTCCATCACGGGACGGATGCCGAGCATGGAGGCGCCGACGCCCATGCCGACGAAGCCGGCTTCGGAGATGGGGGTGTCAACGATGCGCTTGGGGCCGAATTTTTCGAGGAGGCCTTCGGAGACTTTGTAGGCGCCGTGAAAATTGGCGACTTCTTCGCCGAGGAGGACAACGTTTTCGTCGTGCGTGAGTTCCTCGGAAAGGGCGGCGCGGATTGCTTCGCGGTAGGTGAGAACAGCCATGGGGGAATTTACGATTTCAGATTTATGATTTACGATTTCGCGGGGTGCGGCGCTTAATCGAAGAAGAGGCGGCCTTTGGAGGCGCGCTGGTCGGGATTGTCGCTTTCCCAGTAAACGTCTTTTTGGATGTCGTCGGGGGTGGGGTAGGGGCTGGCTTCGGCGAAGTCGGCGGCGAGATCGGCCTCGGCCTTGGCCTCGGTGTCGATCTGCTCGATGATGGCATCGGTGAGGACGCCTTCTTCGATGAGTTTTTGTTGGAAGACTTGGATGGGGTCTTTGGTGCGGCGGTATTCTTCGATCTCGTCTCGGGTGCGGTAGGTCTGGTCGGGGTCGGCGACGGAGTGGCCGCGGTAGCGGTAGGTGTCGATTTCGACGACGGCGGGTTTGGACTCTTCGCGGGCGAGTTTGAGGAACTTGTCCATCGTGGCGCGGACTTCGTAGATGTCGTGGCCGAAGCAGGTGGCCCAGTTCATGCCGTAGGCTTCGGCGCGCTGCGCGAGGCCGGGACCGGCGGAGGAGCGTTCCTGGCTGGTGCCCATGGAGTAGCCGTTGTTTTCAACGACGAAGATGACCGGGAGATTCCAGAGGGCGGCGAGATTGTAGGCTTCGTGCACGGCACCTTGGTTGACCGCTCCGTCGCCCATGAAGGCCATCGCGGCGCCTTTGAGTCCTTTGTATTTCAGGGCGTAGGCGAGGCCGGTGCCGAGGGGGATTTGTCCGCCGACGATGCCGTGGCCGCCCCAGTAGTTGAGGGAGGGGGCAAAGTAGTGCATGGAGCCGCCCTTGCCCTTGGAGCAACCGGTGATCTTGCCGTAGAGTTCGGCCATGAGGGCTTTCGTATCCATGCCGACGGCCATCGCGTGGCCGTGGTCGCGGTAGGCGGTGATGACGTGGTCGTCCTTGCCCATCAGCGAACAGCAGCCGACGGCGACGGCTTCCTGGCCGATGTAGAGATGGAGAAAGCCGCCGATTTTTTTGGCGAGGTAGGCGCGCAGGCTGCGTTCCTCAAAACGACGGATGCGCACCATCTTGCGGTAGAGCTCGATTTTCTCGGGTTTGGCGAGGTTCGCGTTGACCGGGGCCTGGGAGGAGGCTCCGCAGGCGGACGTGGCAATGTCGTCCTTTTTTTCGATGGTGGGGGAAGCTTTTTTACTCACGGGAAGGTGCGTTTTGAGTGTTAAAAAACGGAGTCTTTGGCAGATGTTTAAGAAATCAAGTGTTTACTCGGCGCGGGCGGGTTTGAAAGCCTGTGGCGGTTCCAAGGCGGACGTGGCCGGCGATTATGCCTTCACCGTGTGGCTATGTGGAGGGGGTGATTTGTTCTACTTCGATATGTAGTGGTTTTCCGGGTGCGCAGTCCGCGCGCAACGCGACAAAGCGGTCGTGGTGGCGGTCGTAGATCGGCCAGAGGGCGGTGCGGTCCGTCTCGGGCAACGGCAGCGCGTCGATGGCGTGGCGTGTGAAAAAGCCGAAGCGCCCTTCGTGCATCGCCGGAGGCAACGTGGCGATCGGGCGGCGGCATTTGAAAAGAAAAAGCAGCCAGTGGGAGTCACCCTCGTAGGCTTTCTCCGCGATCATGGCGAAGAGGTGCAGGTCGGATGTTGTGATGACGTGGCCGGTTTCCTCGCGGGTTTCCCGCACGGCGCACTCGAAGGGGGATTCGCCGGTGGATGTTTCGAGTTTGCCGCCGATGGGGCTCCACGAACCGAGGTTCGGCGGCTTGGCGCGCAGGAGAAGCAGGTGTTCGCCGCTGTCGTTTTCTATGAATACAAGCACCGCGATTTTGTAGGTGAGCGGAATGTTCATTTCATGTATGCGGATGACGTATCGGAAAATATTATGCGAGGCTTGGAATTTGAGCGTGACGGGCGCATGACGATGCTCAATGTTCAGACGACTCCCACCCCTAAGCATGAAACCCCTGACATGTCGTGCCCTCTTGTGTATGGTTGCCTTCGGCCTAGCCGCCGTCGCGCCTTCCTTTGCCCAGACCTCGCCGCTTCCTCCCGTCGAGGTGGCCAGCGTCAAGTTCAACTCCATCCGTGCGGGTTCCGGCGCGTGGTATGAGACCGAGGTAGAAATCCAAGCCCGTCCCGGCGCGGGCGCGGACAACAAGCAGTTCATCAACCGCGTCAAGGTAACGCTCAGTCTGGGCGTGTTCAGCGTGAAGGCGCCCGCAGGTTCCAAGATCCCCGATACTTATTACCGTGCATCCGCCGAGGCGGTCGCCATCGAGGCCACCTCCGGCAAGACGGCCTTTCGTTTTTATCTGCCCCCTGAGATCGTGAAGCGCGATCAGATCACGGGCGACCAGAAGTTCTACCTCGTCGAGCTTTTTGTGGACGGCAAGGCGCTGCCCCTTACCAAGAATCACTTCCCGATAGCGACTTTTCCCAAGCCGGAGATCGTGGAAAGTTTTCGCTCCAAGGTTTCCGGTGAGGCTGGTGCGAACGATGGCATTCTGCTGCCTCAATACATGACTCCGTTTGCCTTCAGTGGATCCCTCCCGACGCCTTCATTTATTCGCGTTGAAAGCACGCACTGATTTGCGCAAGTGGAAATTCTGCTTGCTGCGCAGTAGCACTTCTGAAATCGACTCCCCTCTACCCTATGTCTTCTTCTCGCGTCCTTGCTGTTGACAGCGGCGCCGGCCATGTCGCTTGCGGCGTATTTGCTTCCGCCAAAGCCGGTCGGCTCGTGCTGGAGCAATTTGCCCTCGAATCCTTTAATCCCGATGTCGCCTTGGAGGCGCAGTGGGATCAACTGGTTTCCAATTCCCTCGGTTCCGTCGTCAAGCGCGCGAACCTCTCTGGTCCGGCCGTCCTTTCCGTGCCCGGTCATCACACGCTCACGAAGTTCGTCAAGACCCCTGCGGTCGAGAAGTCGAAGCGTGAGAAGGTCGTTCAATTTGAAGCCCAGCAAAACATTCCTTACCCTTTGGATGAGGTTGTATGGGATCACCTCGAAGTCAGCGATGATGGCCTCGACCTTGAGGTGATGCTGGCGGCGGTGAAGCTCGATGTGATGGAAGGTCTCTGTGCGGCTGCCGGTGCGGCCGGTGTATCCGTCCGGTCCGTCTCCCCGTCGGCTCTCGCGCTTTACCGGTCATTCAAATACAACTACCCCGAGGTTTCCGAGGGTGTCGTGGTCGTTAACATCGGCGCCCGTTCCACCAACCTGCTGTTTATTGATAACAAGCGGTTCTTTGTCCGAACCATCGCACAGGCGGGCAACATCGTTACCCAATCTATCGCCGATGAAATCAAGCAGGACTTCTCGCACGCGGAGTCCCTCAAGGTTCAGGTTCTAGGCGGCCACAGTGATCTTCCCGAGGCTTCTCCGGGTCGTGCGACGGTGATAAACGCCGCCCATGCCTTTGCCGCCCGCCTTCATCTCGAAATCACCCGCTCCACGGTCAACTACCGTCGTCAAAGCGGGGCCGAACAGCCCGTGTGCGTTTATGTCACCGGTGGCGGTTCGCTCATTCCCGACCTTATTCCGACTCTGGCGGAAAAGCTGAAGCTTCGTGTCGAGCGCTTTGATGCATTGCGCAACGTCGATGTATCTCCTGCGGCGGAAGGTGCCCGGGCCCATGCCGCCGTCCTGGCCGATCTCGTCGGTCTGGCCACGCGCCTTGCCGATAAGAACGAGCCTGCCTTCACCCTGCTGCCGCCGGTGATGGTCAAGAGCCTCGCGTTTGCCAAACAGCAGCCGCTCTACATCGGCGCGGCCGCCTTGGTGGCCGTCGCCCTAGCGCTCCCGATTTGGAATTTCAACCAACGTGCGGAGATCGCCACGCAGCAGGCCAAGGTGCTTGAGGCGCAAATACAGCCACTCCGTCAGCTCAAGGACAACGATACCGCCAACCTCGCGAAAATCGAGGCGACCAAACAAGAGGTCGCGGCCATTCAAAGCCTCGTGGAGTCGAAGTCCAATTGGATCAATTTCTTCACCGATCTCCAGGATCGTCTCGTCAAGGTCGAAGATGTGTGGCTCGAGAAGCTTCAAGTCTTGCGTCCGAGTGAATCCGCATCGGCCGCCGTTCCTGCCGCCAGTTCCGGTCTTTTTGGCGGTGCGCCCACTGTGGATGCGACTGCCGGAGCGGCTCCGGTTCCAGTCCTTCGCCTGAATGTCAGCGGTCGCCTGCTCGACAAAAACAACCCGGTTTCCAAGGTCAGCCAGGATTCCTACAACCGCGTGAAATCGTTGCTCGCGAGCTTCGGCGGCTCCCAATTCATCTCTTCGGTCGAGAAGGAAAACTTTAACCCCAACCAGCCCGGTATTCTCGGTTTTGACTTCATCCTCGTGGTCAATCCCAAGAAACCGCTCTGATCCCTGACCCTCTCCCCATGGCCAGCTTCAAGTCCAACCCCGTTTTTTATTCCATCCTCATCGTCATCGGCGTAGTCGTCGCTGGCGAGGGCTGGCTCATTTTCGACCGCAATCAGGCGGCAAACAAGAGCCATGCGATTCTCATGCAAAAGCGTGGTGAACTCACCGCACTTGAGTCCGTGAATCCCTTTCCCAGCAAGGAAAACAAGGCCTCCGTGGAAGCTGATCTCCGTCGCACCCAAGTCGCTCTTGCGACCATGCGCGAGGAACTCAAAGGCCGCGGTCCCACTGCGGAACAGCTTCGCAGTGCCAAAGTGCCCGCCGAGCCCACGGATATCTTTTTCGACCTCGCCACTTTCGTGGAAGACTCCCGCAAAAAAGCCAAGCAGGCCGAGGTGAAGATCAAAGCCGAC
Source organism: Opitutaceae bacterium (assembly GCA_023269455.1). Lineage (GTDB taxonomy): Bacteria > Verrucomicrobiota > Verrucomicrobiia > Opitutales > Opitutaceae > Rariglobus. The sequence continues at coordinate 18,372 of JAHFTG010000004.1, forward strand.
GAACGCTTCGGTTTTTCTGCCTACGCCAATGCGGGACCAGATCGCGATTTGATTCCCCAGGTTTTCCGCCAACGCCAGATCGCCCAATACTTGGTTGAAGCCCTTTTTGCCTCTCATGCCACCGAGATGGTTTCTCTCCAACGTGAACGCCCGCTCACCAAGGATCAGATGGCGATCATCGCTTCGGGCCAGTCCCTGCCTCAGGCGGCTTCCGAATCAAGCACGCCATCCACGGATTTGTTTGAAATTGATCCCCGCATTTCCGCCCGCGTGCCGGGATTTGTGAGTGCCTCCGCTTTCCGCCTCACGTTTATCGGCGAAACCGACTCGCTCCGCACCTTGCTCAATAAACTGGCGGCCTTTGAACTCCCGCTCGTGGTGCGCAGCGTCGAAGTCGAACCGGCCGTCGCTTCGACTTCAGCAGGTTCACCCTCTCAGGCGACCGCTGATAGCAACTCGTTGGGGGCCATTTTTGGCAACACGACCAGCACGTCCGCCGGTTCCGCCGAGCCCGTCAAACCCAAGCCTCTAGTGGAAAAAGTGCTTTCGAAATTTACCGTGACGGTCGAGTTGATCGACCTCGTTCTCCCAACCTCCACTGAAGCCACCCCGACTTCCTGATATGGCCGCCAAATCTCAAGAAAAAATCATTTTTGGTGCCGCACTCCTGGTTTTGCTCGCCTCCGCAGGTTGGCTGGCCTTGCAGCAATCCAAACTAAAAGCCCTGCGTGCCACGCATGCCACGGGCGTCGCTCCGGCCGCCTATGTGCCTGCGGGTATTGATGCGCCCACCGTCAGCACCAGCACCTGGCCGTCTCCGCCCTCGCAAACGCGCGGCGCGGAATGGGTCTATGACGTGTTTACGCCTCCCGAGATTTATTACAACGCGGAGACCAAGCAATTCAGTGTGACTCCTCCCGTGGGTCCAGATACCGTCAAGCCCGCCGAGGTGCCATTCGGTCTCGATCTTGTGCAGGTCAAGCAGGACGTTTTCCGTCTCCAGCTTGTCGGGTATGTGGGAAATGCGGGCGATTATCGCGGAACCTTCGAAAACACGGTCACGGGAGAGACCTTCCTTGCGCGCGCCGGTAAAAAAATACCGGCACTCGATCTTACCGTGCGCACTTTCGAGGTGAAGCGCACTTTGGTTCCCGCGCCGGACAGCATGCCTATTTATGAAGTGGTGGCAACGGCGGTGGTCGTGGATGACAAGACCGGGGACGAAGTGACCTTGAGCAACAAGGAACGTCGCATCAAAGGCACGCCGATCGCCGTGCTCAAGCCGACCGGCAGTGACCAGGTGTTCGAGCAAAAAGCCGGCACTTCATTCAAGGTGGGCGACGTCACTTACACGGTGAATACGGTCACAGCCGAGCCGGCTGTGGTCGAAGTCACCAAGGAAACGACCGATCCAAAGGTCGCTCCCGTGACGAAGCCGCTCACGGTGGTGGCACCGGTGACGGCACCCGCTCCGGCTACAGCCAAGCCCGACCAAACTGCCCCTGCGCCGGCTCCATTTCCTGGACTTATGACGCCCGCTGCGGGCACCTAATTTTACCATCGCATCCCTTTTCAACATCTACATCTAAGAGCATCCCCTAAATGAAAAAGATAAAGCTCCCCAAAACGCTCCTTGTCCTGCTGGTTGCCCCGGCATTCTTGGCGCTCGTGTTACCTGCCGGCCGTCTCATGGCGCAAAGCCAGACGGAGACCAAAATCCGCCTGATGGCCGATGCTCTTCGGGCCCGTGACAGCGGTGATCTTCCTACGGCAAAAAAAGATCTCGAGGAGCTGCTGGCGCTCGCTCCGAACGACGGCACCGTGCAGCGGTTGCTGGACGGTGTGAATACTTCCCTCGCGTCCCAGACTCCCGCCGCTTCCGTGGCGGTTGCGCCCGTCGCCCCTGCGGAGCCGGTTGAAGTCAGTTTCCCCAAGCCATCGGCCTCCGCTTCCGTGCTGACGCCCGAGGCGGCCGCTTCCTCCCAAGCTGATATGCTCGCGAAGCAGGAAGACCAACGCATCAAGGGCCTGATCGCCTCTGCGGACGCGAAGCGTTCCGATGCGCGGAAGCTGGCCAAGGACGGACAGTTTGATGAGGCCGCCGCCACGCTGGATGAAGCGATCAAGTCGCTTCCCGCCAATCCTGCCACCAATGACGCCTTGGCCAATCTCCAAGCCGAGAAGAATGCCCTGTTGCTTGAGAAAGCGCAGTATCTGCTCAAACAGGGTGATACGGATGGAGCCCGCAATGCGCTTGATTCCTATCGTGCGGTTTCCGCCAACAATAAAAAGTCGGATAGCTTCTCCAAAAAAATCGATAGCGTGGAGTTGAATCCATCCTTGCAGCCTATCGAGAAGGTCAACCCCAAGTTCATCGCCGACCAGAAGGAAATCGCCAAGCTACTCGCCAAAGGCCGCAGCCAGTATATCGCTGCGGATATCGATGGTGCGCAGGAAACCTTCCGTCTCGTCGAATCCCTCGATGCCAGCAGCGTCGAAGCCAAGAGCTTTCTCGCCCGCATCGCCGCTGATAAAGCCCGGGTCGGCGTCCTTAATCGTGTGAAAACGGGGGCCGAAATGATTCAGGAAGTCACCAACGCATGGCAGCGTCCCGGCGTTTATATTGATCGTGGGATTGATTCCACCATCACGGTTGGCACCGCCACCCCGCTCGCCAAAAAACTGGAGAGCATCGTCATCCCAAGCGTAAATTTCCAAGGTGTGGAATTAAGCAAAGTGGTTAGCACGCTGACCGCCATTTCCGAAGAATACGACAAGAGTGAAGGCCCTTCCAAAGGTGTAAATATCGTCCTGATCGACCCAACCAATAAGAATCCGGTTGTCAGCATCACGCTTCGCAATCTGTCGCTTAAGCGTATTTTGGATTTCATCACCGATTCCACTGGCTACCAGTATGACGTTCAGGCGGATGCCATCGTCGTGCGTCCGGGCGGTGATACGACTGCCTTGGACACAGCGTTTTTCCCCGTAACCCGCTCCACGGTTATCCGTATGACGGGTGTCGGCAGCGCCACTGCGGCGACAACTCCGGCGGCCGGCGTAGATCCGTTTGCTGCCGCTCCTGCAGCGGGCGCTGGTGGCGGCGGTGGCGGTGGCAGCGGTGACGCCCAGTCGTTGCGTGCATTCTTGCAGCAGGCGGGCGTGGATTTTGATGGCACCGCCAAATCGAGTTTGGCCTACGATGGCGCGGCGATCATCGTCACCCAGTCAACACGTAACATTGAGCGCATTCGTAACATCCTGAACCGTTACAACGACGTTCGTCAGGTTGAGATCGAATCCAAGTTCATGGATGTGCAGCAAGGCGCGCTTGAGGAACTCGGCGTCAACTGGTCGGCTTCCCATATCGGTGGTAATAATAGCCAACAGTATAAAACGAGTAACTCCTCATTGGCTAACTCATTTAATAACACTGGGGCGACGGTATCAGGACAGGTCATCACAAACGGCGTTAAAACAACCGACATTGATAACAGTCCGCCTGCCGTACCAGGATCTGCTTTCCTCGGGGCATCGTCTGCTAGTGGCTCCTATACTAATGCAAACAATGATTTGGCCGTGATCACGGGAGTTTTGGGGGCCTTGGATGTGAGTGCTACCATTCGCGCGCTTTCTCAGAAAAATGGCACTGAGTTGCTGAGTGCTCCCAAAGTTACTGTTCTTTCGGGTAATCCGGCCAGTCTAACGGTTGCTCAAGAACTTC
>JAHFTG010000450.1 GCA_023269455.1 Opitutaceae bacterium
GAGGTTGCGGCCCACGCGGATGGCGTGGTGGTCGGCTCGGCGTTGGTCAACGTGATCCGCGATCACTTGAATGACCGGGTGAACATCGCTCCTTGTCTCGCCGCGAAGGCGGCGGATCTCGTCGCGGGCACGCGCCGCTAAACCAGCGTTTCTCGTATCCGCCATGTCGCCACGCCGCATCCTCCTCATCGACGACGACCGGCTTCAATTCCGGCTGACGGAGCGGATGTTTGGTTCGTTTCACGGCGAGCGTTTCATCCTCGAGTGGTCGTCCACTTATGAGGAGGGATTGCCGAAACTGCTTTCCGGGGATTACGCGGCGTGCCTGCTGGATTATCAACTGGGCGCGCGCGACGGGCTCACGCTCATCACCGAGGCGGTCGATGCGGGTTGCACGACACCGATTATTTTTCTGACGGCGGAGACTTCGGCCAATGTCGATATGGCGGCGATGCGCGCCGGGGCGCTGGATTATCTGGTGAAGGGCGAGATCACTCCGGTCAGCCTGGAGCGGTCGCTGCGTTACGCGCTTCAGATGGCCGCGACGTTGCAACAACTCAAACTGCTCGCGACGCGCGATGAACTCACGGGGTTGATCAACCGCCGCGAGTTTGACCGCGTGCTCGCCGAGGAAATGGAGCGCGCGCGCCGGTTTGACCGACCGCTGGCACTCGTCTTGTGCGACCTCGACCACTTCAAATCGGTCAACGATACGCACGGGCATCCGATGGGTGATGCCGTGCTCAAGGCGGTCGCCACCGTGATGCTGGCAGGCGTGCGCTCGATCGACCGCGTGGCGCGCATCGGCGGCGAGGAATTCGCCATTCTGCTCATGGAAACGACCGCGCGTGAGGCGCTCTTCGCGGCGGAGCGGTTGGTCGCCACCATGCGCGCCCAGCGGTTGGAGTTGCCCGACGGGACTCTGCTGCAGGTGACGCTGAGCGCCGGCGTGGCGGTGTTTCCGCAGCATGCGGCCGACCCGGCGACATTGATCAAGATCACCGATCAGGCGCTCTACATGGCGAAGCGTTCGGGGCGCGATCGCGTCGTGCCGGTTTAGGCACTGCGAGGAGAGGGACTTGCGCTCGCCGCTCGATCCGGCGAGGGTGCGGACATGGCGTTTACCGATTCTTCGACGACTGTGGCCGAGATCAAGGCGCGCGTGCTGGCCTTCGCCCGCGAACGCGACTGGGAGCAGTTTCACGCGCCCAAGAACCTGAGCATGGCGCTCGCCGCCGAGGCGGGCGAGTTGATGGAGCATTTTTTGTGGGCCACGCCCGAGGCGTCGCGCACCATCGCGGGCGATGCCGTGAAGCGCCAAAAAATCGAAGAGGAGCTGGCGGACGTGATCATCTACGCGCTGGAATTTGCCAACATGACGGGCATTGATGTGGCCGCCGTGATCGAGGCCAAGATGGCCGCCAACGCTGCCAAGTATCCGGTCGAAAAAGCCAGGGGCCGCTCAGATAAATACACCGAGTTGTAAGCGCAAAAAAGCCGGCCAAGGAAGGCCGGCGTGTTGTTGCTCACTATTCGCTTACCTAAATCAGATTTTTCCGCCGAAGCTGATGTAGTCGTCGAGATCGAGAATGTCGGCGAAGGAGCGGATGTCGGTGCGCTCGGGGCTGGCGGCCTTGATCATGGAGGCGATCCATTCGTGGCCATCGACGCCGCCGGGGCCGTGCTGTTCGAGCCAAGCGGACCAAGCGACGATTTCCCAGGGCTGGCGCTTGGACTGGGCGTTGACCCAGTTAAGGATTTCGAGGTCGCCCTTGCCGGTCTTGATCTCGGCGAGCATGGCTTCATGGGTGATGCCGGTGAAGGCGAAGAACTGCTGGTCGAGCGGACAGTTGTAGTGGTATTCGCCGCCTTTGCCGGCGAGGACGGCGCGGGCTTTGTCGAGGAGGCGAGGGAGGTGGGCGTAGCCGCCGAGACGGACGCGCAAGCTGCGGAGCGGGTGTTGGGTGAGATCGGGCGTGGAGTAGTTGATCATGGTGTCGGGACTTTGATTTTGGCGGTTTCGGGCGGATTCAAGACGAAGAAAGTTGAGTGGGTGCCGGTTGTTCTGAGAGTCAATTTGCGCCGTGAAAAAATCCACCGTTGTCCGCAATTACTTTATCCTGCCGTGCTGCCTGTTGCTGTTGAACATCGTCAACAACATCGTCGCCTACAAATCGGACGAGATCGGGGAGCCGATTTTGCGCAC
>JAHFTG010000401.1 GCA_023269455.1 Opitutaceae bacterium
TTCGTCGTGCTGGCCTTTGGGGGCCTTGGTCGTGGGCGTGAAGAGATGCTGGGGAAGTTTGGCGGCCTGCTTGAGGCCGGCGGGGAGACGGTGGCCGCAGACTTCGCCGGTTTTTTGATAGGACGACCAGCCGCTGCCGACGAGGTAGCCGCGCACGACGCACTCGATGGTGAGGGGCTTGAGTTTGCGCACGATCATGGAGCGCAGTTGGAGGTCACGGTCGGTGATGCCGCGGCGGGCGAATTCACCGGCTTGGTCGGGGAGGAGGTGGTTGGGCAGGAGGTGCGCGGTCTGGGCAAACCACCAGTTGCTCATCTGGGTGAGGATGATGCCTTTGCCGGGGATGCCGTCGGGGAGGATGACGTCGAAGGCGGACAGGCGGTCGGTGGCGGTGAGGAGCAGGGCGTCGCCAAGATCAAAGATTTCGCGGACCTTGCCCGAGGCGAGGAGAGGAAAGCGCAGGCCGTCGATGGAGGTGACGGCGCGGGCGGGGAGGGCGGCGGCGATTTCGGCGGAAGTCATGAGAGAGAAAGCGGATGAACCCAAAAAAACCGCCGGCGTCGAAGCCGGCGGTTTTTACAAAAATGGCGTCCCCACGGGGATTCGAACCCCGGTGCCCACCGTGAAAGGGTGGTGTCCTAACCGGGCTAGACGATGGGGACGCAAAGAACGAAGGGGCGGGAACCTAGCCTGCCACCAAGGCGGCGCAAGGATTTTTTACGCGGGACGTTCAGGCGTGGGTATCGGAGCTTTTGGCGGGAAGGAAGCGGGAGGCACCAATCGCAACCGCCAGCACGCCGCCAATCACCCCTAGCGACACGCCAATCGAAATCGGAAATACTTCGTCGAGCAGCATCTTGAGACCGATGAAAACCAGGATCGCCGCCAGCCCCAGCCCAAGATAACGGAAGAGTCCCATGACCCCGTGGAGCGCGAAGTAGAGCGAGCGCAGGCCGAGAATCGCAAAAATGTTGGACGTAAAAACAATGAAGGCACTGCTGCTGATCGCCAGCACCGCCGGGATGGAGTCGAGGGCGAAGGCGACGTCGGTCGTTTCGATCACGAGCAGCACCATGAAGAGCGGGGTTGCCAGGCGGCGGCTGTTTTGGGTCACGAAGAACCGGCCGCCTTCATAATCGGGGGTGACGGGGAAAAACTTGCGGAAGAGGCGGACGGCGATGTTTTTTTCGGGGTCGAGTTCCTGTTTGCCGGGGAGCGCCATCTTCACGCCGGTGAAGACGAGGAACACGCCGAAGCCGTAGATGAGCCAGTGGAAGCGGTCCAGGAGATCCACGCCGACGATGATGAAGACGAAGCGCATGATCGCCGCGCCTAGGACGCCCCAGAAGAGCACGCGGTGCTGGTGCTGCGGCGGGACTTTGAAGTAGCTGAAAATGACGATGAAAACGAAGACGTTGTCCACGCTCAGGCAGATTTCCACGAGGTAGCCGGTGAACCATTGCAGGGCCAGTTCGCCGCCGGCTTGCGCGCCGAGCCGCCGGCTCCACCACCACCAAAGCGCGGCGTTGAAGGCGAGCGCGAGGGCTAGCCAGACCGCGCACCACGAGACGGCTTCTTTCATGCCGATGACGTTGGATTTTTTGCGGAAGACGCCGAGGTCGAGCGCGAGCATCGCCGTGATGAAAACGAGAAAGGCGCCCCAGGCCCACAGTGGCATTGTCTCCATGGTTGAGGCGGGAGTGTGCGGCGTCGGTGGTGGCGGGCAAGCCGGGTTTTGCAGTCGGGTGGATTGACAGGTGGGGGCTAGCGGGAAACATCGCGACGTTATGAAACGTGTCTGCGCCTTTTTTCTTTTTTGGAGTCTTGTCGGGTTTGCGCCGGTTTTCGCCCAACAGTCGAATGGCACTTCGCCGGATGCCACTCCGCAGGCGGCCGATGCGGGTAACGACGCCTTGAACGCGCAGGCGGCGGCGGCGTTGCACGCGAAGACGGCCGCCGTGCCGCAGGTTCCCGATTTTCTCGAACATCTCGCGGATGTCGTCCTGGGGCTTTTTGATGCGCAGAACAGCGGGAATACCTGGCAGCGTTACGCGATCTCGGCGGTGTTGTTGATTGGCTTTTATCTGCTGCGCCGGATCGTCACGACGATCTGTTTCGCGTTTCTCAAGAAGCTGGCGTCGCGCACGCAGACGACTCTCGACGACAAGCTTTTCCCTGCACTGGAAGCACCGGTCGCCA
>JAHFTG010000402.1 GCA_023269455.1 Opitutaceae bacterium
ACGGGGTTCTCCGCCGGTTACGTGCTCGGCGGGCTCTTCGCCGCCGACGGACTCGCCCCGGCGTCGGCCGGGACCAACGATTGGGTTGTCGCGGAGATCGACGAGAGCGACGGCACGATCGCGGCCTTCTCGCCGGAGATCACCGTCGCGGTGAATCTCGACTGGGATCATCCCGATTACTATCGCACCGCAGCGGAGCTGGAGGCGGCGTTTCATGCGTTGTTCCAGCGCACGAAACGCGCGGTGTTGATCAATGCGGGCTGCGAACTTTCGAGTAACGCGGTCGCGCGTCTGGCGATCCCGGCGCTCACGTTTGGGACGACCGGGGATTTCCGCGGCGAACTGGGCGCGGTGCTCGGCGGACACATGGAGCTGACGTTGGGCGGACGTTTCCCGTTCACCACGGCGAAGGTGCGCGCGCTGGGAGATTTTAATGTGCTCAACGCCACCGCCGCGCCCGCCGTGGCTCAGGTGATCGGCGTCGGCGGACTTTCGGGCGACGCGCTCGCCGACTATCCCGGCGTGCGTCGCCGGCAGGCCGTGTTGCACACGGCGGACGGGCTGACCGTGATCGAAGACTACGCGCACCATCCGGCGGAGATCCGTGCGTTGCTTGCGAGTTTGCGCACGCACGGTGGTGACGGCCGGCTCGTCGTGGTTTTTCAGCCGCATCGGTTCAGCCGCACCGCGCAGTTCAAGACGGACTTCGCCGCCGCGCTCGCGCTCGGGGACGCGGTTTACCTGCTCGACGTGTATGGCGCGGGCGAAGCGCCGGTCGCCGGCGGCAGCACGGCGGATTTGGAAACCGAATTGCGCCGGGGGGCGTCGTCGCTGCCGGTCGTTTATCACGCGGGAGATGACGCGCGGGTGTTGTCCGCGCTCGCTGCGGATCGTCAACGCGGTGACTTCGTGGCGTTCGTCGGCGCGGGCGACATCGATGTGATGGCGCGCGCGTGGATCGCGGGCATCGAGGCGGCGCGTTGGGATGCGTTGGCCGAGACATTGCGGGGCGCGGTGTCGGCGGCGACCAAGGTGAAGCGCGAGGAATCGCTCGCGCGCAAAACCACTATCGGTCTCGGGGGCGCGGCGCGCATCTATGCGGAGCCGGCGGACACGGCGGATTTGCAGGCGCTCGTGAAGACCGCGAAGGCGCAGGCGCTGCCCGTGATCGTGCTGGGGCGAGGTTCCAATCTGATCGTGCCCGACGAAGGGGTGGACGCTCTCGTCGTCAGTCTGCGCCAGCCGGCGTGGGAAGTGTTTGAGCCGCGCGCCGACGGCCGCGTGTGGGCGGGCGCGGGCCTGCGTTTGAAAAACCTGTGCGGACTCGCTGCGAAAGCCGGGCTGGTTGGCTTCGAGTTTTTGGAAGGCATTCCGGGCAATCTCGGCGGAGCGTTGCGCATGAACGCGGGAGCGATGGGCGGCTGGATGTTCGACGTCGTCGAGGAGGTCGCGGTGATGACGTTCGACGGCGAAATCCGCACGCTCAAGAAAACCGAGATGCACGTGGACTACCGGCATTGCGCGGAGTTGCACGAGGCGATCGCGCTCGGGGCGTTGTTGAAACCGGCGTCGCAGTCCGAGGCGGCGTCCATCGCGAAGCAGATCGAAGCCTACAAGGAGAAGCGCCAGAAGTCGCAGCCACGCGAACCGAGTGCGGGGTGCATTTTCAAAAATCCGGCGGGCGATTCGGCCGGGCGGTTGATCGACGCGAGCGGACTCAAAGGCGAGCGGGTGGGGGATGCGGAAGTGTCGGCGGTTCATGCGAATTTTATCGTGAACCGGGGCGACGCAAAGGCCTCTGACGTGATCGAACTCGTGCGGCGCGTGCGGGCGCGCGTCGAAGCGGCGCAGGGCGTGAAGCTCGACCCCGAGGTCTTGCTCTACGGGAAACAGTGGAAGGACGTTTTGTGAACGACGGGAAATTTTTTAAATGAACATCAACGAACCGATCATCGCCGTCTTTGCAGGCGGCACTTCATCCGAGCGCGAAGTTTCGCTTGGTTCCGGCGCGGCGGCCGCCATCGCGCTCGCGCGCACGTTCCCGACGCAGTTGTTCACGATCAACGCCGACGCGCTGCCCCCCGGACTCGATCCGAAGCGGCACGTGGTGTTCTCGACGTTGCACGGCACGTTTGGCGAAGACGGCGGCATGCAACGCCTGCTCGACGCGGCGGGCGTGACCTACGCGGGTTGCGACG
>JAHFTG010000104.1:0-5320 GCA_023269455.1 Opitutaceae bacterium
ACCGGCTGCGCCATCAACGGCGCAGCTAACCCGACCCATAAAAGAACAAATGAAAAGACCGCGTGAGATTTAGACATGGGGAAAAATAAATTCCCGCCCACCAAACCTCAAAAAATCCCCGGCGGCAAGAACCCTGAAAACTCTGGCCGCCACCAAACTCCGCTGGCTTGGCCCCCGTTATTGCTTCACCTCTGGCGCCGCCGCCGGCTTCTGAGATCGCCGCCGACCAGCAGCGCGACCGCGCCCACCGCCAACGCCAGACTTCCGTATTCAAACCCCGCGCGCGACATCGCGCGCCCATATAAGGCCACTATCCCGCCATATCACGCATCCTCTACGTCGTTGGCTTCGCCGCGATGACCTTGAGTCGCTCACGCACAAAATGGACGTAGCTGCGCAGACTATAAAACCGTTCGGCGAACGACGCGGGCACCTTGAGACGGCTGACGGATTTTTCGATCTCGTCGAGCTCTTGAAGCAGCTCCTGCACGCGCCCCGCCGTGAGCGGCCCGAAGCTCTCGCGTTCGAGGCGCTGCAACGGACGATAGCAGCGGTAAAACTTAAGTTGAATATTGAATCGATACGCCACCGGCAGCAGGCGGATGGCCGGGATGATCACGAGCGCCAGCGGCACCACGGCCACGAGGAGACGGTTGAGCAGACTGGCCACCCAGAAGGAACCCACCATGCGATACAAAAAACTCCGCCCCGATTTGTAGTAACGCTGCGCATCCTCGCTGAGCGGAATCTCGTGCTCAAGCGGCGCGGGAAACTCGCCGCGCCGCTGGAGCAAGCTCGCGTTCCCGTGAACTTCCTTGGCCACGTCCAGCAACAGGTCGGAGAGCGCCGAGTGCAGACTCTCGCGCGCCACGAACTCCACCGTCGGCCCGACGAGCACGACCTCTTGCGCCGGAAGATTTTTACCGAGGTCGATCGATCCTTGCGGGAGAATGATTTTATTGAGGAAGGCATTGCGGCGCACATAGGCATCGGCCTGCGCAAAGTTGAACAACTGCACGTCCGGCGCGTGTTCGAGTTCACGCAGCGTCTGGAGCGAGGCCGAGTCCCCCATGAGAAAGACCGCGTCGAGCTTGCCCTGCTGCAACGCCGCCGCCGCCGCGCCGGACTCGAGATCGATGAAAGTCGTGGGCGCGCCGGTGATGCCGTTGGCCTGGAGCAAGGTGATCGCGAGCGCCCGCGTGCCGCTGCCCGGAGCGCCGACCGCGATGCGCTGGCCCGCGAGCTGCGAAAGCCGGTTGATCGGCGTGGCGCTGCGATAAAAAACCCACAACGGCTGGTAGGCCACGCTGCCCAGCGACATGAGGCCGTCCAGATTTTGGTCCTTCGCGATGCCGCCCGCCACAAAACCAATATCCACTCCCGAGCTGGCCGATTGCAGCCGCTGGAGGTTGTCCAGTGAGCCGCCCGAAGGACGGATTTCGAGCGTCACGCCATGCTTGGCGAGCGCCTTTTGATACGCGCCCGCCCAGCGTTGAAAAGAGCTGCCCTCGGGTCCGCTGGTCATGACCAGTTTGTGCGGCGGCGCGGACCGCACGATCCACACGACCGCCAGCAGGCATACGCATGCAAAAAAAAGCGCGACGGCGGAAGCCAGCGCCGGACTGAACCCGAAGGTTTCAATCAGCATGGCGACGAGTGGAAATCGTTTCCGGGCTTTGGGGGTGTCCATAGATTTCGTGAGCGCCGAGGTTGGGGAGAACGCCCAAAGATGCAATGGTCTCACGCTCGACACTCTTGATCTGTGGCATGCGAAGGTCGCGTTTTTGCAGGATTGCCCTTTGCGGCACGGGGCTTTGGGGTGACGGCGTTTTTTTCGGCGCCGGGCAGGCCGGCCACACGGATTCACTCAAACCAACATCATTATCATCATGTCTTCCTCCCCTGAATTTTCCCTCGATACCGCCGATCAACGCGTCAGCTACGGCATCGCCATGAACATGGGCCGCAACATCGCCCAACAGGGCGGCGTCGAGATCGACTTGTCCGCATTTCTCGTCGGCCTGCAGGACGGCTTGGCCGGCGCGAAGCCGCGCGTCTCCGAGAAAGACCTGCGCGCCGCGTTTGAAACCGCCCAGGAACGCGCCGAGGCGGTCGCCGCCGCCGGAGCCGCCAAGCAGGCCGAAGCCGGCAATCAATTTCTCGCCGACAACAAGGCGCGCAAGGGCGTCATCACCACCGATTCAGGCCTCCAATACGAGGTGCTGACCGAGGGTAAAGGCGCCAAGCCCACGTCTGACCAGACGGTCGAAGTCCACTACCACGGCACGTTGATCGACGGCACCGTCTTCGACAGCTCGGTGACGCGCGGCGAAACGATTTCGTTTCCCGTGACCGGCGTGATTCCCGGCTGGGTCGAAGCGCTCCAGCTCATGCCGGTCGGCTCCAAGTGGAAGCTCTTCATCCCGGCCGACCTCGGTTACGGCAACCGTGCGCAAGGCGCGATCCCGGCCGGCTCCGTGTTGGTGTTCGAAGTCGAATTGATCGGGATCGAGTGAAGGCGGTGGAGGTTGAAAGTTGAGAGACAAGCCGAAGGGCGCAGCTCGGTTCTCCGCCCTCTGGGAGTCCATCGTATCGACGCACCACACTCGTCTCTGACCCGTTGAGCCAACACCACCTTCCATGTGTGCTTTTGGGACGATGACTCCAATCGGTCATCGTTTTCCCCATAGCGGATAGCCAACTCGTTTTTTCAGGCTCCGGCTTGCGTCGCCACCAAGCCGGAGCGTCCGTCGATCTCGGCCATCACGAGGTCGCGCACGGGGACGGCAGAGCGGTCGCGGAGGATGTCGCGCGCCAGATCGTCCATACGGACGAATTTTACGCCGCGATCAGCCAAGGCGGTCATCAACTCGCAGAAGAGCGGGAGGCGGCCCATGCCTTCGATCTCGGCGTGGAGGGTGAAGACGTTGGGTCGGTCGTCGCGCAGGAGACTCAGGTAATGCGCCACGATTTTGTCGTCGGGGTATTCGGGGCGGCCCATGAGTTCGTCGAAGGTCGGCAACGTGCTGGGGATTTCGAGCGTTTCGAAAACGCGTCCGTTGATGCGCGGGAAAAATGGCGCCTCGCCTCGCGTGTCGCTCGCGTAAAGAAGGCCCGCTTCGTCGTAAACTTGCTTGCTGAGAGCACTTGCCTGCCAGCCGGGCGCGCCGGCGGTGAGCGCCTCGGTGCCGAAAAGGCGGCGGAATTCTTCGCGGGCCTTGCCGAACTCGGCGCGGACTTGGTCGAGCGTCATGCCGAGCACGTAGTCCTGCCAGCGGAAGTGGTCGTGGCAGTGAATGCCGACCTCAAATCCGTCGGCCTGCACGCGGCGCATGACGGCTTCGTTGCGGCGGCCGATGTGCGGCGCGGGGAGCAGCGTGCCGTTGAGGAGCGTGCGCACGCCGTAGATCTGCACGACGCTCGTGCGGGAGACTTTCTGGAAAAAACCGGGGCGAAAAACGCGACGGATGGCCTTGCCGGTGTTGTCCGGCCCGAGCGAGAAGAGGAAACATGCCGGGGCGTCGAACTCCTTGAAGAGCGCGGTGAGCGCGGGCACGCCGAGACGCGTGCCGCGGTCGGTATCGACATCAACCTTGAGCGCGAGGACGGGCATGACCGGCAGCGCCGCGGCTTACTCGAGCGAGTAGTCCTTGTGCGCGAGGTGGTAGTCGAGCGTGAGCTTGATCGCGGTCTTCAAGTCCACCTTGGGCTTCCAGCCGAGCTGCTTCTTGATGTTGTTGATCGAGGGCACGCGCTTCTGGATGTCCTGGTAATACTTTCCGAAGTAGGTGCCGGAGGAAACCTTCACGACCTTGGCGGCCTTCACGTGCTCGGCGTAGTCGGGGTAGTCTTTGAAGGCGGTGATGATGAGCTTGGCGAGGTCGGCCACGCTCACGTCGTTGCCGGGATTGCCGATGTTGAAGATCTGGCGCGAGGCCTTGCCGTCTTTGTTTTCGATGATGCGGAGGAGCGCGTCGATGCCGTCGTCGATGAAGGTGAAGGAGCGGCTCTGTTTGCCGCCGTCCACGAGTTGAAGCGGCTTCTTGAAGATGACGTTGGAGATGAACTGCGTGAAGAGGCGCGAGCTGCCTTCCTTGGGCTCCATGACGTTGTCGAGCTGCGGCCCGATCCAGTTGAAGGGGCGGAAGAGCGTGTAGTCCACGTTGTCGCGCACGCCGTAGGCGTAGATCACGCGGTCGAGGAGCTGCTTGGAGGAAGCGTAGATCCAGCGCTGACGCTCGATCGGGCCGTAAACCATCGTGCTGGTCGCCTCGTCGAGCTCGGCGTCGGGGCACATGCCGTAAACCTCGGAGGTCGAGGGGAAGAGGATGCGCTTCTTGTATTTCGCGCACTTGCGGACGATGTCGAGGTTGGCCTCGAAATCCAATTCGAAGACACGCAGTGGATCTTTTACGTATTGAACCGGGTTGGCGATGGCGACGAGCGGGATGACGACGTCGCACTTCTTGACGTGATACTCGATCCACTCGCGGTTGATGGTGATGTCGCCCTCGACGAACGTGAAGCGGGGATTGCCCAGGCTGGAGGTGAGCTTGTGGCTGCCGACGTCCATGCCGTAAACCTCCCAGTCCTTCTGCTTGAGAATGGCGCTGGTGAGGCTGCTGCCGATGAAACCGTTGGCTCCGAGGATGAGGACTTTGAGTGGCATGGGATTGAAGGGGATGAAGGTTTAAAGAATCTGCCCAACTTGCAAGGCTGGCGCGGGCGCACCCCGCCACTCGGTGCGGGTGAGCTCCAGCGCGCCGTCGGCGGTGGCGACGACGAGAGGGTTGAGTGAAAGAATTTCGCCGGGCGCGGCGACGCGGGAACCGAGAGAGGAGCGCGCAACGCCGACGGCGGGCGAATCGCTTTCCGCCCACCACACCATGAGGCGCGCGGGGCCGACATCGGTAAACGCGCCGGGATACGGATCGGTGACGGCGCGGATGAGGTTGAAAATCTGCGTGGAGGTCTGCGTCCACGCGATGCGGCCGTCTTCAGGTTTGCGGCCGGTGAAGAGCGTGGCTTGCGACTCGTCCTGCGGCGTCTCTTTCGCGGTGCCGGCCAGGAGTGCGTCGATCTGGCGGGCGAGCAGGACGCGGGCGCACGGCATGACTTTGCGGAAGGCTTGCTCGGCGGTGTCGCGCGAGCCGATGTCCACGCCTTCGAGGTCAACGACGTCGCCGGCGTCGGCGCTTTTCACCATGCGGTGGAGCGTCATGCCGATGCGCGGCTCACCGTGGAGGATCGCCCAGTTGATCGGCGCGCGCCCGCGGTAGCGCGGGAGGAGCGAGCCGTGGATGTTCCAGGCACCGAGACG
>JAHFTG010000104.1:5330-7590 GCA_023269455.1 Opitutaceae bacterium
AGGATCAGGTCGGGCTGGAGGGCGGCGATTTTTTCGCGCCACTCGGGGGTGTTGACGGAGTCGGGCGTGAAGACGGGCAGGCCGTGTTCGCGGGCGGCGACGGCGGGAGTCTTGAACCAGATTTTTTCGTGGGGGTTGTCCTCATGCGTGATGAGGGCGACAACGTTGTCACCGCGCGACAGCAGCAGGTCGAGGCAGGTGTAGCCGACTTCGCTGTAGCCGAAGAAGAGGATGCGGGGCTTGGTGCTCACGGACGCGGCGGGCGAACTCACGCTTTGATTTCGAGGATGTGGCTCACGTGGTAGCGGGCGCGTCCGCGCACGACCTGATAGGTGCGGCCCACGTATTCGCCGATCAGGCCGACGCCTACCATCGTCACGCTCACGAGAAAGAAGAGAATCGCGAAGAGGGTAAACACGCCGGAAGTCTCACGGTCGAGATTGAGCGCGAAGCGGCGGAAAAGGAGCGTAATCACCAGGACGATGCTGCCCGCCGAACAGACGCTCGCGAACATCGTGAAGAGCTGGAGCGGCGCGGTGGTGAACGCGGTGATGAGGTCGAAGTTGAGCCGGATGAGCTTGTAGAGGGAGTAGTTCGACACGCCCGCGTGACGCTCTTCGTGCGCGACGGGGACCTCGGTGGGATTCTGCGAAAGCGTATAGGCGAGCGCGGGGATGAAGGTGTTGACCGCGCCGCTGCGCACGATGGCGGCGACGACATCATGCGAGTAGGCGCGGAGCATGCAGCCTTGGTCGCTCATCTCGATGTTCGTCATCTCGCGGCGGGCGACATTCACCAGGCGCGAGGCGTAGCGGCGGAAGGCGCTGTCCTGGCGGTTCTGGCGCGCGCCGCCCACGCAATCGTAGCCGGCATCGGTGGCGGCGAGGAGCTTGGGGATTTCCTCGGGAGGATTCTGGAGATCGGCGTCGAGCGTGATGACGACCTCGCCGCGGGCGCGTTCAAACGCCGCCATGATGGCCATGTGCTGGCCGTAGTTGGCATTGAACTCGATCACGCGGGTGACGTCGGGCCGCGCGGCGTGTTGCGCGGCGAGCAGTTCGCGCGAACGGTCGGCGCTGCCGTCGTTGGTGAAGAGGATTTCGTAGCGGCGGCCGAGGCCGTCGAGCACGGGGTAGAGGCGCTTGAAGAGCAGCGGCAGATTGGACTCCTCGTTGAACACGGGGATGACCACGGAGAGCGGCAGGGTGGCGGTGGTGGGAGCAGTGCTCATGGTTTTGAGTGGGCTTGGAGAATCGTGACGAGCGTGGTGACAACGCGTGCGACTTCGTCACGGGTCATGGTCGGGAAAAGCGGGAGCGTGAGGATATTGCGGCAGACAATCTCGGCCTTCGGGAAATCGCCTTCTTTCCAGCCGAGCCGGCGGTAGAGCGCGAAGAGATGGATCGCCGGATAATGCACGCCGGAACTGATGCCCGCGGCGTGGAGCTGCGCCATCACGTCGGCACGCCGGAGCGTGAGCCGCGCCTCGGGAAGCACGACTTGGAACATGTGCCAGTTGCTCTGCGCGAAGTCCGCGATCGGCAGGCCGAGCCCGAGCGCACGGACGGCGGGCGTGTCGAGCAGCTCAAAGTAAACGCGCGCGAGTTCGCGGCGTTTTTCGGTGAACTCATCAAGGCGCGCGAGCTGGCCGAGGCCGACGCGGGCGGCGACGTCGGTGAGGTTAAACTTTCCGCCGAGCACCTCGACCTCCATGCCGTCGAAACCGGTGCGGACGACGCCTTGCAGGCGATATTGCTCGGCGAGCTTGGCCTCGCGCTCGTCGTTGAGGACGAGGCAGCCGCCCTCGATGGACGTGATGTTTTTGTTGGGGTGAAAACTGAACGAAACGAAGTCGCCAAACGCACCGATGCGACGGCCCTTCCACGTGGTGCCGAAGGATTGCGCGGCGTCCTCGATCACGCGGAGGTTATGCTTCTTCGCGAGGGCGTGGAGCCGGTCGCGGTCCACGGGCAGGCCGGCGAGATCCACCGGCATGATCGCGCGGGTCGCGGGCGTAATCGCGGCCTCGACGAGCGCGAGGTCGATGTTGCGCGTGACCGGATCGACATCGACGAAGACCGGCTTCGCGCCGACTTCGAGGATGACGTTGCTCGTCGCGACCCACGACAGCGGCGTGGTGATGACTTCGTCGCCCGCGCCGATGCCCGCGATGCGCAGCGCGATCTCCATCGTGCAGGTGCCGGAATTGAAAACCCGCACCGGCCGTCCGCCGCAATACTCGGAGAGCTTCGCCTCGAAC
>JAHFTG010000403.1 GCA_023269455.1 Opitutaceae bacterium
GAAGCGCATCGTTCCGGCGCTGCGATCCACGAGCATCGTCACCGCGACAGGAATGCCGCCGCCCTGCTTCACGATCTCGATGCACTCCAGCACACGTCCGCCTCGGGTGACGACGTCCTCGACGATCAGCACCGGCTCGCCGGGGGCGAACTTGAAGCCGCGCCGCAGCACGAGGCGGTCGTTTTCCTTTTCGGCGAAGACGTAGCGGGCCTTCGTCTGGCGCGCGACTTCCTGGCCGATGACGAGGCCGCCCATGCCGGGCGCGAGCACCGTCTCGAACTTCAAGCCGCCCAGCTTGGCGACGAGCAGCTCGGCGAGCCGCGTGACGGCGTCCATGCGCTGGCACACCTGTGCGCACTGGAAATAGTGGCCGCTGTGCAAGCCCGACCGGAGCACGAAATGCCCGGTGAGCAGCGCCTTGGTGCGCGTGAAGATGTCGAGGACTTCCTGTTGTTGCGAATCCATGTGGGCCGACGCTGGTTGGCCGGCGTAAAAAAACAAAAACATTTTTGCCGTGCGCGGCGTTGGGTCGTAACCTGTCTGCATGGTCATCGAACACGCACCCTTGGAAGACGAACTTGGAGACGTCTTGGAAAAGGCCATGCGTCACGCCGGCCTCAACGAGCAATCGCTCGCGACGCTCGCCCACGTCGAGCTTGGGAAGATCCGCGATGCGATCGACTACCGTTACGATCTCACGACCGGGGAACTCAACCAACTGGGGCGGGTGCTCGCCTTAAACGAAGTCGGGTTGCAGGCGCTGGCGGCCGGGCGTTATCCACTGCCGGAGATCGCGGGTCTGCCGTTCTGCCTCTATCCGTTGCGCACGACACATGGCATCGGCGTGGCCAACGCTTACATCGTGGCTGATTGCGGAAAAAGCTCCGGCGTGCTTTTCGACGCGGGGAGCGATCCCGTGATGCTGCGCCGCGTGTGGCCGGCGATCATCAAACGTCTCGACGGCGTGTTTATCACCCACGCGGAAACGGAGCACACCGGCGGACTGGCCGAGATCGTGAAACAGTTTGGTCCCGTGCCGGTGTTTTGTCCGCTGAACGCAAAAGTGCCGGGTGCGGCCGCGTTGGACGAAGGCTCGCGGATTGCGCTGGGTGGTTTCGAGATCACTGCGTTGGCCACGCCGGGCCATGCCGAGGCGCACAACTGTTACGAGGTGCGCGTCGCGAAGCTTCCCATGGCGACGCCCTTGCTGGTCTCGGGCGATCTGTTTTTCGCAGGCTCGGTGGGAGGTGCGTATTTTTGCTCGAACCAGCTCCGCAAGCATCTCGCCCGGCTGCTGGCGGCGTTGCCGGATGAAACGGTGGTCGCGCCCGGACACGGGCCGCTGACGACCATAAAAAACGAACGGACTTTTAATCCGTTCGTTTTATAAATGGTCGGAGCGGAGAGATTCGAACTCTCGACCTCTACAACCCGAATGTAGCGCTCTACCAGGCTAAGCTACGCTCCGATACTGACTCTACCGTTATGCAGAGGAGATAAGAAATCAGCTAGAACAGGCTGATAATTCAAGGGCGAATTTTGAATCCCCTCTGCACTAAAAGGAATGAGTGGCAGGTCTTCAGGAGTATGTTTCCACCAATGAATGGAAGCTAAGTTTCTTGATGAGTGCCGCTTTGGTTATGGCTGCGGCGAACTCGACGCCGGTGCTCATGCAGCATTTCCGTGATCAGTTCTCAGTTCAGACTTTGACGGGCTTGCCCTTGGCGTCGGAGGCGATGACGGCGTCGAGGATTTTTTGGACCTCGGCTCCGCGGGCGAAGTCGGGCTGGTCCTGCTTGCCGGTGCGGATGCCCTTGATGAAGCGGGCGTAGTTGTTGGGAGTCGGCTTGGCGGCGACTTCCTTCCACTGCGCCTTGTCGAGATCCGCGCCGACGCTGATCTTGTAGCTCGTGGTGGAGCGCTCGGAGTCGATCTCGACGGAGCCCTTGTCTCCGGAGATTTTGAGGAAGAGGCGGTTGGCGTGTCCGCCGGACCAGCGCGTGGTATGGATCGTGCCGAGCGCGCCATTGGCGAACTCGACGGTCATCACGGCGGAGTCGTTGGCATCGAGAACGTATTCACCGACGCGGTTGTCCTTCGCCTTGTCGAAGACCTTGAGCTTGCCGTAAACCGACTTGATCGGACCGGTGGGGAAGGTCGCGAAATCGACGATATGCACGCCGATGT
>JAHFTG010000404.1 GCA_023269455.1 Opitutaceae bacterium
TTGGGGATCATGTCGACCTTGCCGGCGAGCTTCGGAACCCAGAAGGAGTGGATGACGTCCGTCGTGCGCAGGTTGATGCTGACGGCGCGGCCGGCGGGGATGACGAGTTCGTTGGCGGTCGTGAGCGGGCCGGCTCCGTCGATCTGTTCGGAGGGATACTCGAACTTGAACCACCATTGATAGGCGGTGGAGGTGATTTCGAGGGCGTTCTGTTTTTCGTCGGCGGGGACGTCGTAGTTATACCAGATGGCCTTGAGTGTCGGGACGGCGATGAAGACGAGGGCGAGGATGGAGGCGGCGATGAGGCCGAGCTCGATGAGCGGATTGCCGTGGCCCTGCGGAGGGGTGGGGGCGTGTTCGTCGGCCGAGTTGCGCGCCTTGTATTTCAAGGTGGCGTAGGTGAGCACGCCGCCGACGAGGACGAAGATGATGCCCGTCACCCAGACGGTGACGTAGAAAACATCGAGCTGGGACTTGGCGACGGGGCCGGCGACGTCGATGGTGGACTGGGGCCCGGTGAGCCAGTTCAGCCAGCCGCCGAAAAACAGCGGCATGACGGCGACCGCCGCGCAGGAAGCGACGCGACGCAGGACGGAGCGGGAGGGAGTGAGAAGACTCATGTGGCCGGATGCGAAAATTGCCCGTGGTTTGGCACGGAATTACAAGCGCACGAGCGTCGGCAAGCGGGAGGGCATTTCAAGCTATAAAACCACCGGAAACTTTTCCCTATGCCCTCGGGCGACCGAATCGGCGGGGTGGTCATTAAAACGCCAGCGTGTGACCATAAGCGGAGCCGCTAAGTTTGGGGAGGTCGGGGGGCGCGGGGGCGGTTTTAGCGAGGAGCGGCGGGCCACCAGACGTAGAGAAACAGATAAACCAGCACGCCGGTGACGCTCACATAATACCAGATGGGGAACACGACGCGCGCCCAGGCTTTGTGGCGTTCGAAGTCGCCCTTGATCGCGAGGCTGAAGGTTTTCGGGACGAGAAACGCGATGGAGGCGGCGAGCGGGATGTGCGTCCACAGGATCAACAGGTAGATCGTGCGGATTGCGCCTTCGCCGCCGAACGGCGTGTGCAGGCCGCGCTGGAGGTAGTGATGCGTTACGTAGCCGACGAGAAAGAGCGCCGAGACCACGCCGGCGGACAACATCAGGGCACGGTGCGCGGTCTTGTGGCCGGTCTTGATGCAGATGAAGCCCGCGGTTATGATGACGGTGGCGAGGCCGTTGAGCGTGGCGTTGAGCTCGGGGATGTCTGAAGCGGTCATTACGGGAAGTCGGGAAGTGAAAAATACGGTTGGTTAAAAAATCATCCGGTCGGCCACGAGCGCGCCCAGTTGCAACGGGAGCCAGCCGATGGACGTGAAAAACAGTTTCCGCGCCGCCTGGTCGCGGCCTTCGGGGCGCATGAAACGCACCGCCCTCGCGATGAACCACACGCCAAGGAGCGCCGTCACGACGGCATAGTAGCCGCTGGCGAGCCCGAGGAAAGTCGGCAGCAGGCTCACGGCGATCAGCGCCAGGGTGTTGATCAACGACCAGCGCGCGACCTGTCCGCCCTCGGTGTCACGCACGGGCAGCATGGGAAAGTTAACCGCCGAGTAGTCGTGCCGGTAGGTCCATGCCACCGCCATGAAGTGCGGTATCTGCCAGAAAAACATCAGGCCAAACAAAATCCAGCCAAGCGCCGACACGCGGCCTTCCGCCGCCGCCCAGCCGATGAGCGGGGGCAACGCGCCGGCGACCGCACCGATCTCGGTGGACCAGCGCGACCAACGCTTCGCGGGCGTATAAACCGCGAGGTAGGCGACGATGGTTAAAATCGCGAAGATCGTGGCGAGGCCGTTGACCTTCACGAAGAGGAAACCCAGCCCCGCCGAGCACAACAACGTGCCCAGCACGAAGGCGGAACCCGTGGCGATTTTTCCCGAGGGCAGGGGGCGGTCGGCGGTGCGTTTCATGCGCGCATCGGTGTCCTGTTCCATCCACTGGTTGAGCGCCGCCACGCCGCCCGCGCAGGCCGACGTGCCGAGGACGAGAAAGATAAACTCATCCGCAAACCAACCCGGGCGCGCGGCGAGATAGCCCACCAGCGTCGTGACGACCGATAGAAAACTCAGGCGCGGCTTGGTGAGTTCCAGGTAGTCGCCGAAACGGGCTTTGGCGGGCGTGTCGG
>JAHFTG010000451.1:0-1680 GCA_023269455.1 Opitutaceae bacterium
GGCTGCCGTCGTCGGGTGACGCCCGGTTCGGTGCGCTTCCTGGGCCGCCGGATCTACGCCGGATTCATTGTTATTTTGCTGACGGTGAATCGGACCCGGTTTCTTGGACACAAGACAAATGTTAATCAGGCGGCTAAAAGTTTGGAGGGTTGATAATCGCGACGGGCTTCGAGCGGGCTCTTATAGCGAAGTTTCTCGAGGCGCCAGCTGCGGTTGTAGGTTTCGACAAAAGTGGCGACGGCGGCGGCTAGTTCGGCGCGATTGCGATAGGTGCGGCCGTGGATGATTTGCTCCTTGAGCGTGCGATTAAATCGCTCGACGACCCCGTTGGTCTCGGGCTCGCCGACGAACGCGAAACTCGGGGTAAAGCCGTGAAAGCGACTCTGTCCCTGGAAGTAGTCGGTGAGATATTGGCTGCCATGATCGTGGCGCAACTCGACGCCGCGGGCGGCCGCTGGAGCGCTCGTGCCGAAGATCCGAGTGACCGCTTGGGCAACCGGCTCATAGGCGGCAAAGCGGTCGCCGCGTTTGCAGACGTAGTGGCCGAGGCACTCCGCGTTCCCATGTTCCAGCGTCGTGAAGAGCCATAACCAGCCCTCGTGGGCCGTCCACACTTTCGCGCCATCGGTCGCCCAGCGCACGTTGGGCGCGTCAGTGGTAATGCGTCCGTCGTGCGCTTTGGTCGGAGCCGGTCTGGCGCGGTGCGGCGAAAGCAGCTGATGTTGGCGCATCAAGCGCAGGATGCGATTACGGCCCACGCGATGGCCGTCGACATAGCGGAGGCGGCCAAAGACTTTGCGATGACCTTCGCCGCGGAACGGCGACTGCTCCAGATCCGCGCGGATTAAGGCGAGCAAAGCGACGTCATCGAGCGGGGTCTTAGGTCCTCGTTTCTCGGATACAGCGGGGGCGGGCCGCGCCGGATTCGTCGCATAGAAGCTCGCCCGCGGGAAGGCCCAGGCCGCGCAGACTCGTTGCACCCCATAGATCCGGCCAGCGGCTGGGGAAGTGGCGGCGCTCATGGCCGCGACCTCCGCCCGACAAAAGGGCCCGGTTTCTCGCACCGGGCACGCAGCAGTTCAACCTCCATGCTCAGTTCGCCGATGCGCCGGTTGGCCTCATCAAGCCGCAGTTGCGCCGGATCGTCGGCGGGGTGAATTTGCAACGCCTGTTCCATCCCGCTGAGGGCTTGCGCACGCCAGGCCTCCAGTCGCGGGACGGGCACGGCGGTCTGGCGGCTGAGCACATCCAGTGACTCACCGCGCAGCGAGCGCAGCACCACTTCGGCTTTGCGTTTCGCGCGCCAGCGCAACGGGGAATTTTCCAGGCCGGAGCCCCCGGCGGCTCCGCCTCGCGCAACGCTCGGCTCCGCCACCGGGGGCTCCGGCCTGGAGGGTTGGTCTGCGCTCTTCGTTATAACGTGGTTCGACATCTGGTTCATTGGGTTTCGGGTTTACTGTCCCGTGTCCAAGGAAATCGGTGGCGACATACAAGCAGGCTCGCCTGCCCATCGAGGAAGAGAAAAGCCGCCGGTGGATCCTTGCCGACGGCTCAACTAACCTACGTTCACGCGTGCGGCGTGAGCGACGCCTCGGTTACGGCACTGTGGCCAGGGCGATCTTTGGCCGTCGCCGCGATCGTCACCGCCTGCCCGACGGGCAACGCCGTCTTGCCGGTATA
>JAHFTG010000451.1:1690-2169 GCA_023269455.1 Opitutaceae bacterium
TCCTCGATGATCGCGTTGCCCGCGGAACGAATCTGGATCGTCACCGCGACGATCTCGGTATCGTCCGTCGCCGACACGTGGATCAAGTCGCCCACCCGGCCGCGGTAATCAGCCAGGTTAAGCGGCCGGACATTCGGCGGACGCAGCCAGTCGCCCATGGCCTGGGCGAACGGAGATGTCCCCTTGTTTTTCGCGACCCGCTCGTAGACGGCGCGCGCCGCCGGGTCGCGGAGGACGCGCGTGGCATAGCCATTAGCCTCCTTGAACTTTTCCCGCACGTCGACCTGAGCGGCGCTGGGCCCGCGGTTGGACGGCGTCGGCAGGCGCGACGTGAAGGTCCGGCCATGGAGCGTCTTGACCACGGCGTCACCATGGGCACCGCGCATTTCCTCGATGAATAGACCATTGAGTTTGAGCTTAGACATGGCACGACCCTCCTTTCTGCGGACGGGCGCCTGGGCGCCGGGATCCTTCGGTCA
>JAHFTG010000452.1 GCA_023269455.1 Opitutaceae bacterium
AGGCGCCGGCCTTGGTCGCGGTGACCGCCGTGTGGATGTTGCCGTGGCCGGAGATCATCACCACGTTGATCTCCGGCTCCTTGTTCTTGATCTCCTTAAGGAGACCGATGCCATCTGTCTGCGGCATCCAGATATCGAGCAAAACCAAGCCGGGCTTTTCCTCGTCGATCATGCGCAGCACAGTTGTGCCGTCGCCGGTGTCCACGACCCGGTAGCCCTCGTCGGTGAGCACCTCGCGCACCGATTCCCTGACGTCGTCTTCGTCATCGACGACGAGAATCGTTTTTGCCGCAAGATTTTCGTTCAACCCAACCCCCATGTCTCTATAGTGACGCTGATAAATAATTTCACATACCCCTCACCCTGGCCCCTTCGACAGGTCTCAGGGCAGGCTCTCTCCCGCAAGGGGAGAGGGAACCTAAGAAATCTCCCCTCCCTTGACGGGAGGGGATTAAGGGGAGGGTGAATTATGTCAACACATTTATTGCTTTCACTATAGTTAGAATCCGCCGCCGCTCAGGCGGCAAGCTGCTTGCGTGCCGGCAATTCGATGATGAATTTCGTGCCCCTGGGATCGTTGGGCCGAACGCGAATATAGCCGTGATGATCCTCGACGATCGCGTTAACGATTGACAATCCCAGTCCCATGCCATCTGTTTTGGTCGAAAAGTAGGGCTCGAAAATTCTCGCCCGCAGCTCCGACGATAAGCCGCGACCATTGTCGGCTACTTCCAGGCTGACCATCGACAGCGAACGATCGTAATCCGTGGTGATCCTGACCTCGCCGGCGCCGTCCACCGCGGCCACTGCGTTATCCAGAAGATTCATCAGGGCCCGCTTCATCTGATTACGGTCCAGCTCCAAGGACGGAATCGCGCCCGGGCGAAACTGAAAACCGACTTCCTTATGACCCTCCTGAAACAGGAACAGCGCCTCGCGCACGATTTCGTTGAGATCGTTGGCGGCGAGATCGGCGGCGGGCAGGCGCGCGAACTGGGCGAACTCATTGACAAGATTTTTAAGCTCCTCGACCTGTCGGATGATCGTCGTCGTGCACTTGTCGAGAACGGCACCGTCGCCCTCCAACAGATGGGCGTAGCGCTTGCGCAAGCGCTCGGCCGAGAGCTGGATCGGCGTCAGCGGATTTTTAATCTCATGCGCGATGCGCCGCGCCACTTCGCGCCAAGCCTCCATCCTCTGGACCTTTTGAATCTCGGTAATGTCCTCCAAAAACATCATGACGCCGAGGCTGCGCCCGTCGTCGTCGCGCAGCGTCGCCGCCGTCGCCACCACGGTCAACAACCGCTCCGGCAGCGAAATCTTGATCTCTCGCTCGACGGCCTCGCCGTTGGTCACGTTGTCCATGATCTCGCGCACCCCTTGGAGCTGCTCGCCGGCGAAGACCTGTTCCTTGGGCTTGCCCACGGCATCGCCCGCCTTGACGCCGAGCATCTGCTCGGCCGCCTTGTTCCAGGTGGTAATCTTTCCGCTGGAGTCGATGAAAATGACGCCGGCGCCCACGTTGGCGAGCAGCATCTCCATGTAGCGGCCACGCCGTTGCAGCTCCAAAGTCATCTGCTTTAAATCCTGCGTCATCTGGTTGAAAGAACCGACGAGGGTACCGATCTCATCGTCACCGCTGGACTCGATCTGGTAGTCCCAATTCCCCTGGGCGACTTCATGGGTGCCCTCGGCGAGTCTTTGAATCGGCACCGTGATCCCTTTGGCGAGGTAGAGGCCGAACCAGGTGGCAGAAAAAATAATCACCAGCGTGATCAGCAGGAGTGTCAGGATATAACTGTTCTTAACCGGCGTTTTTAGCGACGCCAGGTATTTGTATTGTTCGTAGGAACGCGAGATTTGCAGCGCCCGCTTGGTAATGCTCTTGGGCACGTAGTAATCCACCACGACCACGCCCAGAATGCGTTTGTCCGGGCTGAACACCGGCACCCCACCGCGGATGACGTCTCCTTCTCCGAAGGCCTGGGTGCGCGTGACCTCCAGGCCGCGCAGCGCGCGGTTGAGAAAGTCGTTCTCCGGCTTGACGGTCACTCC
The DNA here is from genome assembly GCA_023269455.1 of Opitutaceae bacterium. Lineage (GTDB taxonomy): Bacteria > Verrucomicrobiota > Verrucomicrobiia > Opitutales > Opitutaceae > Rariglobus. The sequence goes on from JAHFTG010000452.1 coordinate 2,056, forward strand.
GGTCGGCACCTGCTCATTGAACGCCACCACCAGCGGCTGGCGGTCCGCCGAGAACAGCTCGACGGTGCCGAGATTGTATTCCTGCTGCTTGCTGCGCACGAATTCC
>JAHFTG010000453.1 GCA_023269455.1 Opitutaceae bacterium
GACAGAAATCTGTCTGACCCAAGCGGATCGGATGGTTCGCAACAAGACCCGCAATGATAGTCCTAAAAAGGAAAATGGGCGAGTTCGCAGGGCACCTTCGAGCGAGGCGTTTGATGGCGGGGCCGGAGGGTGGCAAATGGATCGGTTTTCAGCCGCTGAGCAGCAATGCCGCTTCTTCCGGCAGGCCGGGCAGCCATTTTCCGCCCAGCCAGCGACGTAACAAACGCGTCAGCAGCAGGGTCCATCGTTGATCCACGCTCCATCGCTCCGTGATGACGCGGATCTGATGCAACTCTTTGCTGATCCGCATGACAGCTTGGGCGATGAGGTCTCCCTTTTCATGCAGGACGCTGACTTTCACGGTGCGTTGGCCACCGATTTGGACCTGCCGACCGACTCCGGCCATGAGCATCGGCCGGCTACGGATGGCTTCCCGGTGGTGCCCTTCGTCGTAAAACCGAAGATAGGGATTCCACCAGTTGTAAAACAGCGCGATGAGGTTGGCCATGAGCCGGCTTGGCGCGAGTTTGCGCGAGGTGTAACCGCCCCAACCCCACTGGTTCTTGAGTTCGTCAAAGCAGTTTTCCGCATCGGCCCGGTCCCGGTAGTGCTTGGGCATGACGAGGGTTGGGAAGGCGGCCGGGTCCAACGAGGTGACGAGCACGGCGATTTTCCCGCTCCATGGAGTGGCTTGGGCATCCCAGCCGGCTCCTTGGGCGTGGGGCAGGAGTTTCTGGCGGTCTTTGCCGCGGACGGGTTTCCCGGCTTCTCTAACGGGAGCACGGGCGGGGCTTTCGCGCACCAGGATGACCCGCCTTTCAAGCGACCATCCGCTCAGGCGGATGGTCGTCTCCAACGCCTGCCAGCCGTCGCCGCAGTCCTGCCAGAGCGCTCCCTGGCGCATCATGCGGGTGACGAGATCCTTGACCTTGGCGGTGTGGCGCATTTTGAAAAGATAGGGCAGGCCGCGCCGCTCATGCTCTAACATGATGCCCTCGTTGCCATAGCCGCAGTCGCCACGGCTGAAGGTGGGCCATTGGTGACGGGGGAGTTTTTCCAAGGTCTGCCAGAGTCCGGGCAGGCCCTTGGCTGCGGAGTGCTCGTTGCCGGGGCGCACTTCGACGCCGAGGCTGATGCGCAGGTTCGCGACGAAATAACTGTGATAGACGTGACTGGGGCGACCGGGTTTCTGGGGATTGTAGCCGATCCCGGCTCCCTGCTGGCGGCCGTAGAGGGGTTTGACGGTGACGTCGATGTCCAGGATCCATGGCAACCCCAGCGCAGGTGAGATAGAGCCGAGAATCTGGCTGGAGAGCCAGTCGAGTCCGGCAGTTTCCTCAATGCGATACATGGCGAGGCGCACGGCATCCTCGCTGACGGTGCCACGCAGCCCTAACAATCCGGGGTTGATGCCATCGCCACGCACACCGTTGATGTGGGCGTAGCGCCAGTGGCCGCTCAAAACGCTCAGCAGGACGGTGCCCATGATGTGGTCCGCACCGCTGCCTCGGTTGCCAATATAGCGCAGCGGGCAATCGCGCAAAAACTCCTGCCAGCGCCCGCCTGCCTGAAGGAACTGGAAAAAGAAGATCAATTGCCCCTCGCGGGTGACGGGAGCCTGATCATCCCACTCGGCATGAAAGCGTCCGCCGGGAGTGTCCAGCGGCCATGATCCGGGTGCCCTCAGAGGGGTGTTTTCCGGCTCACCCGCCGGGTGACCAACATCCAACGTCGTCGCCGTATCCATGACGTTGCATTTACGTCATTTGCCGCGTCCTGGCGATCTTTCCATTTTCCTCTTTAGGTTGAGGGGTGTTCCTGTCAGTCCGGCATTCGTCCACGAGAGCGCGGACGAGTTCGGTAGAAAGCTCGCGGGCCTGCTTCTGTTTGGTTTCGCGGCAGCGGCCGCGCAACAGCCGCAAACACTCGACCACAACCGGGGCGCAGCGGGGATTCTGGCTCCCTAAAAATCCTGCTTTTCGATGCGCCCACAAAATCGTGGCCGCCCGGCGCTCGACGGTTGCTATCGAGAAACCCTCCGCGTGTCCGGTGAGGAAATGGACCAGCGCGGCCGGGCTGCAAGGGAGCGGGATTTCTCCATGATGAAGGCACCATTCCAGGAAGTGGTTCAAATTCGAGCCGTAGGCTTTCGCCC
>JAHFTG010000405.1 GCA_023269455.1 Opitutaceae bacterium
GCCGATTCGGCCTCGGTATCGATGGTCAGCGCACTGTCCTCGGGGGCAGGCGGCTCGAACGACGAATCACGCCCGGTGAACTGCTTGACCGCACCAGCGCCGGCCTTCGCGTAGAGCCCCTTGGGATCACGTTTCGCACAGGTCTCGAACGAAGCCGCCACGTAAATTTCGCTAAAATCTTCCGCTCCGATGATCGTCCGTGCGAGCTGCCGATGAACACGCTGCGGGGTGATGAAGGCGCAAATTACGACCACCCCGGCCTGCACAAAAAGCTTCGCGACCTCGGCGATGCGCCGAATGTTTTCCGCGCGGTCGGCATCGGTGAAGCCGAGGTCGCGGTTGAGCCCCGTGCGGACGTTGTCGCCGTCGAGCAAATGCGTAACGATACCTTCGCCGTGCAACCGCCGCTCCAACGCAATGGCCAGCGTGCTTTTGCCCGACCCCGACAAGCCATACAACCAGATCACCCGCCCACGCTGCTTCAGGGAGACCTCTTTTTCCGTCCGCCCGAGCACACGGTCAAAAATGGGATAGAGGTGAGTGGTTTCAGGCACGCGCAATAAAGTTTAGTAAGTAGATAAACTTTAAAATTGGAATTATGCGAGCAAGCCTAAAAAATAAACACACCACCAAATTACGGCTCAAAGCATTGGTCTTTAGGTATTTTTAATTCCTTTTCCAATTCACGAATACGCTCAAGCACAATGGACGACATGGCCATTTCGATCTCGGCGGCACTCGCCCGGGCCTTGTTGCCCTGCTTCTCGCGGACGGTATCGGCAATGGAAACCTGCATGGCCTTAGGCAGTTTCGGATAAAGCTGCTTGAGCCAGGCATACGCCTCGGCGTTGCGTCCCTGGCGCCGCAGTAACTCGGCATAAATGCGGGCGGCGAAGTAAGGAGCGCCGGGTTGCAACGCCGCCTGACGGTAAGCCTCGGCAGCGTGCTCCACGTCCTTGAGACGGTTGAGATAGACGTTGGCGATCTCGATGTAGAGCAACGCGGAATTGGGGTGATAGTTAAACGCCTCGTTCAGGTAGGCCAGCGCGACGGCGGACTGCTCTTCGTCGATGTGGCGTTGCTCGGCCTTCGAAACGGCATCGTAACCACCCTCGGCGACGATGCGCCAGTTGGGCATGTCATAGGCGATCATGCGCGCGCCATTCTGCCAGAAATACAGCGGACGCGGATCGATCGCCGTGACGAGTTTGATCAACGTCTGTGTGACCGGCAGGTCGTTGTCGCTCCAGACGGAGTTCGTCTTGATCCAGAAAAAATCCGCCACGATGGCGCGGAAGCCGCCAAGCAGCCCGACGGTCAGCCCCTGCCCCAGCGCGCCTTGCAAAGAGTCCAGCTTCATCGCCGGTTGCTGCGCGCGCACGACTCGCCAGGCGGGGTCTTCAAACGGCCTGATCGCCCAACCCGCGACTACGAGCATGGCAACCACCACCACGCCGATGCGCAGCGGGCGTAATTCGAGGAGGTTAAATTTCACGATTACGGAAGCTGTAAACAGCGAGGCCGCCGAACACGCCGATGTAGATCAGAGCGTAGCCCGCCACCCGCAGCACCACGTCGGAATCGAGGCCGGCGCCGGCCCCGATCTGATCGGTCAGGTTGAACAACTGAAAATTGGGAAACAGATACCCGAGCAGTTGCACCGCCAGCCGCAGCGGCAGCGAGGCGACCTGCGCATAGGTGTCGCGCGCGAGGTATTGCAGATGGCAGATCACCAGCACGAAGAAACTCATCACGACCGTGTAGAGATTCGTGTTGGAGAAACTCGCGATGAGCAGCGTGATCGCGGCGAGCACGCCGAACTTCAGCCATTGCAAAACGCCCATCACCACTAGGTCGCCGTAGTGGATGATTCGGCCGCTCGCGAACGCATCGGGGTGCAACGCCATGATGCTGTTCTCGCGGTAATAGAGGAGCGTCATCAGCAGGCCGGTCATAAGCGCGCAGAACACGCCCACGACTGCAAACACCCCGAGGAATTTCCCAAAGATAAATTCCGTCCGCCAGATTGGCTTGGCCAGGATCGTGAGCGCCGTGCGGTTCTCGATCTCGCTGAAAAAAAGCTGCGCCGTCGCGGCGATGGTGAGCGTCGAACCGAAGAACACCATCGCGCCGAAGCCGAAGTCCGAAA
>JAHFTG010000105.1 GCA_023269455.1 Opitutaceae bacterium
AATAGGGCTTCTTGAGCGAGGCCTCGACGGGGATCTTGTGCTTGGCGCAGTAGGCGATCATCTCGGCGCGGCCGGGGAATTCGGCGCGGTAGTTCTCCATCTTCCACGGAGCGATGATCTCGAGCTGGGGCGCGAGCGCCATGTAGGTCAGCTCGAAGCGACACTGGTCGTTGCCCTTACCGGTGGCGCCGTTGGCGACGGTGTCGGCCTTTTCCTTCAGCGCGATGTCGACCTGGGCCTTGGCGATCAAGGGACGGGCGATCGAGGTGCCTAGGTAATACTGGCCCTCGTAAACCGCGTTGGCGCGGATCATCGGGTAGATGTAGTTCTTCGCGAACTCCTCGACGAGATCGAGGGTGTAGTGCTTCGAGGCACCGGTGGCCTTGGCTTTCTTGTCGAGGCCCTTGAGCTCCTCTTCCTGGCCGACATCAGCCGCGAAGGTGACGATCTCCGCGTCGTAGGTTTCCTTGAGCCACTTGACGATGACGGAGGTGTCGAGACCACCCGAGTATGCGAGGACGATTTTCATAGGTGAAATTGGAGAAAGTTAAAAAATGCGGGATGCACTCAGGCACGCGCCTGACTGGCGGCCAACGTAGCCATGATGGCTTTTTGAACGTGCAGGCGATTTTCCGCCTGATCGAAAATAATCGAGCGCGGATTATCGAGAACCTCCTGGCTCACTTCTTCGCCGGGATGCGCAGGTAGACAGTGCATGAACCAAGCATCGGGCTTGGCGGCGGCAAACAGCTCTGCCGTGACCGCGTAGGGCGACATCTGCGCGATGCGCCGCTTCGTCTCCTCTTCCTTGCCCATGCTCACCCACACGTCGGTGTAAACGACGTCGGCATCCTTCACCGCCTCGTAAGGATCAGTGGTGAACTGGTAGCGGTCGGCATAGCCTTCCTTCGCGAGAAACGCCTGGAACTCCGCGCTCGGCGCGAACTCCTTCGGGCCGGCCAGCGAGATCGTCATGCCGAAAAGATTGGCCCCGAGAATCCACGAGTTCGCCATGTTGCAGGCGGTGTCGCCGAGAAACGCGATCTTGCGCCCCTTGAGCGATGCCAACAAGTCGCCACCCTTGGGCGCCCAGCGCTCGGCCAGCGTAAATGCGTCCGTGTATATCTGGCACGGATGCAGGAAATCCGTGAGCGCGTTGATCACCGGGATCGTGCCCGACGCCGCCAGCCGCTCGACCTCCGCATGTTCGTAAGTGCGGACGATGAGGCCGTGAACGAAACGCGAAAGCACCTTCGCCGTATCTTCGACCGACTCGCCACGCCCGAGCTGGATATCGTTCTTGTTAAGAAAAAGCGGATTGCCGCCGAGCTCATGCACGCCGACCTCGAACGAGACGCGCGTGCGCGTGCTCGACTTGGAAAAAATGAGCGCCCACGTCTGGTATTGAAGCACGGGAGGCGTGTGGCGGCCGCGCTTGGCTTTGAGGTCTCGGGCCAGCGCGAAGACTTCGGCCACTTCATGCGGCTTGAAGTCCGTCTCTTTGAGGAAGTGCTTCATGGGAAAGAAGCGGCTATGCGTAGGCGATCAACCGCTCTCCTACGAGAGCAAAATCCACGCCTCCACGTTACGCTTTCGCGGCGAGAACCGTGCGAATAATCTCAACTGATTGCGCCAGTTCCGCAGGCGTCGCGGTAAGCGGCGGCAGGAGACGGATAACGTTGCCGCCCGCAGAAGGCACCAGCAGCCCCGCCTCGCGCAAGGCAGCGACATAAGGCGCGGGATCGCCGGCGAGCTGCACCCCCACCATGTAGCCGCGTCCGCGCACCGCGAGCACCTGCGCCGGAAAGTCCTTTGCCAACTGCGCGAGCGCGGCGATCCACAGCGCACTGTTGATCGCGACTTTTCCCATGAGATTCTCTTTTTCCAACACATCGAGCACCGCAAGCGCGGCCGCGCAGGCGAGCGGCGTGCCGCCAAACGTGGTCCCGTGCATGCCCGGCTGAAAAAGATCGGCGGCCTTCTCCCCGATCCAGATCGCGCCGATGGGGAAACCTCCGCCGAGTCCCTTGGCCATGCCGATGGCGTCGGGCCGCACGCCCGCATGATCGAACGCGTAAAACTTTCCCGTGCGCCCGACGCCGCACTGCACCTCGTCGAGCATGAGCAGGAGATCGTGGCGGTTGCACAGCTCGCGCAGCCCGAGCAGGAACTCCGTCGTCGCGGGATTCACCCCGCCCTCGCCCTGGATCGTCTCCACGAAAATCGCCGCCGTCGTGTCGTCGATCAACGCCTCGAACGAGGCAAGATTGTTGAGTTCGCCAAACGCGAAGCCCGGCACGAGCGGACGAAAACCCTTCTGGATTTTTTCCTGCGGGGTCGCGCTCATGCCGCCGAAGGTGCGGCCGTGAAACGCGCTCTTCGCACAGATCACCTTGTAGATCTTCCCCTCTTCGCCGCCAGCCTTCTTCACGCCGTGGAGACGCGCGAGCTTGAGCAGACCCTCGTTGGCCTCGGCCCCGCTGTTGCAGAAAAATACCCGGCCCGGCCCCGCGTAGCCGACGAGCCGCCGCGCGAGTTCACCCTGGTTCGGATTCCGAAACAGGTTGCTCGTGTGAATGAGCTCACCGGCCTGCCGCTGAACCGCCGCGACCCAGTGCGGATGGCAGTGGCCGAGCGCGCTCACCGCGATGCCCGAGGTGAAATCGAGAAACTTACGCCCCTCGTCATCCCAAACAGACGAGCCGCTGCCGCGCACCAACGTGAGTGCGGGCCGGCCATAGTTTTTCAGCACATGCGCGTCGTAGAGATCGGCCGTGTTGGTGCGGGTGATTTCGTGGGTGCTCATTTCTGACGGCGATCAACCGTGCACGATTTCCGTGCCGATGCCCGTGTCGGTGAAGATTTCCATCAACAGCGAATGAGGCAGGCGCCCGTCGATGAAGTGAACGCGCTGCACGCCTTCCTGAAGCGCGCGCACCGCGCTCAGAACTTTCGGACGCATGCCTTTGTCGATGACGCCCTTTTTCTTGAGGTCATCGACCTGGGAAATCTTCAACGTGGAGATGAGCGTGTTCTGATCGGGCGGATTCGACAGCAGGCCGGGCACGTCACTCATGTAAACCAAACGCCGCGCGCGGAGCGCGCTGGCGACACGGCCCGCGACGAGATCGGCGTTCACGTTGTAAGGTTTGCCGTCGAGGCCCTCGGCCACCGGCGAGATCACCGGCACGTAGCCGTCGGCTATTTCTTTTTTGATGAGCTTTACTTTAACCTCGGTGACTTCGCCGACGTAGCCGAGATCGACCGCGTCGCCGTTGTCGTCGATGAGGAGTTTTTCACAGACGAGCACGCTGTCGCCCGCGAGTCCCTTGGGCCGGGCGTTGGCGAGGGCGATGGCGTCGCACACGTCTTTGTTGACGATCTCGTCGAGGGTCTTTTTGACGATGGCGACGGTGGCCTCGTCGGTGATGCGCATTCCGTTGGGGGCAAATTCCGATTTCAAACCGGAGGATTCCAGCGCCTTGGTGATGGCTTTGCCGCCGCCGTGGACGACGACGACGTTGATGCCGACGGCGGCGAGGAACGCGATGTCGTAGGCGACGCGGTTGCGGACGGCGGGATCGGGATCGTCCATGAAGCTGCCGCCGTATTTGACGACGAAGGTCGAACCGCGAAAATCTTGGATGTAAGGCAGGGCTTCGAGCAGCACCTTGGCCTTGGTGGTAATTTCTGTGACGTTCACTAGGCGATAGGGAGTGACTACGGGTAAATCACGCGGGCGCGGCATTTCCATCTTATTTCTCGGGACGGCGGCGAATTCGCGCAACCGTCACGCAGCGCGCGAAGAATCGGCTTCACTCCGCGCGGCGCTTCTTCACTTGTGAACGCGTGCCCAGCACCGCTCTTACGTTTTCCTCGCGCGCGGACCACCGCGCATGGCTCGCTTCCCAAGCCGCGCTTCCGCGCGGCTTCCGCGTCGGCACGACGCGTTTCGATTTCATGCCGAAGGAGGCGCCCAAGCCCGCCAAGATGACGCTTACACTCATCGCACTGGACACGCCCACGGCGGACTTCGCCGCGATGTTCACGAAAAACGCGTTTCCCGGCGCGCCGGTGATCGTCGGCCGCCAGCGGCTCGGCGAGCCCGTGCTCGGCGCGATCATCATCAACAACAAAATTTCCAACGTCTGTGCGCCCGGCGGCGTCGAAGCCTCCGAAAAAATCTGCGCCGAAACCGCGCGGCTACTCGGGCTGCCCGCGACGGCGGTGCTGCCCAGCTCGACCGGCGTGATCGGCTGGGGCCTTCCTGTTGATTCCATCGTCACAGGCCTGCCTGCGGCGGTGGCTTCGCTCGCCGCCGGGTCCGTGCTGCCTGCCGCCGAGGGCATTGTGACGACCGATCTTTATCCGAAAGTGCGCAGCGTCGCCGTCGGCGCGGGCCGCATCGTGGGCATCGCGAAGGGTGCCGGCATGATCGAGCCGAACATGGCGACGATGCTGGTTTATATTCTCACCGATCTCGCGGTGCCGCGTGAGACGTTGCGCGCGTTACTCACGAAAGCGGTCAACTCCAGTTTCAACCGCATCAGCATCGACAGCGACACGAGCACGTCGGACACCGTTGCGCTGGTTTCTTCGAGCGCGGTGCCTTGCGACGACTTGGCGGCGTTTGAAGCCGGGCTCGCCCTCGTGTGCCGCGATCTTGCCGAAGATGTGGTGCGCAATGGCGAAGGCGTGCGCCACGTCATCCGCGTGCAGGTTAAAAATGCCGCGACCCTTTCCCTCGCCTGCGCGCTGGGCAAGGCGATCGTGAATGCGCCGCTCTTCAAGTGCGCCGTCGCCGGCAACGATCCGAACGTGGGCCGCCTCATCCAGGCCATCGGCAAACATGTCGGCGCGCATGCGCCGGATACGGACTTGTCGAAACTCCGCGCGAGCATCGGCGGCATCGAAATTTTCGCAAACAGGGCGTTCCGCTTGAATCCCGAAAAGGAAAACGCATTGGTCGCGCATCTCAAAGGTGCGGAGCTTTACCCGAGCAAACCGAGTGCGGACGGCGTGTTTGCGCCTCCGGTGGATTATCCGCCGCACGAGCGGTGTGTGGAAATCGAAGTCGATCTCGACAGCGGCCATGCCGCCGCGACGGTTTTTGGCGGCGATCTCACCCACGAATACGTGAGCGAAAACGCGGATTACCGGAGCTGAAAGTAATCCTAATGGTTGTTCGGTCCGATCCTTATCGCGGAAACGCGAAAGGGCGGAAATACGGAAAAAGGCATCGGCGTCTTTGTCCGTGTTTCCGCGATAAAGTCCGATGTCTTTCTCTTTTAGTCGCGAGGTGAAGACACAAAAAAGCCGCCCTCGAAAGGGCGGCTTTTGATGAAAACGTTCCGAGCAGCTTAGCGCTTCGAGAACTGGAAACGCTTGCGGGCGCCGGGCTGGCCGGGCTTTTTGCGCTCTTTTTCGCGAGGGTCGCGCATCAGATGACCGGCCTTTTTGAGGGCGGCGCGGAGCTCAGGGTTGAGCTTCTGGAGGGCGCGGGCGATGCCGTGGGCGGTCGCACCGGCCTGGCCGGAGACACCACCACCGGAAACGTTCACGTCCACATCGATCTTGTCGCGGAGCTCGACGGTGAGCAGGGGGCGGAAGGCGATCTTGGCAAAGTTCTCGTGGGAGAAGTAGCTCTCGAAGTCGCTGCCGTTGGCAACGAGCTTGCCGGTGCCTTCGGAGAGGCGGACGCGGGCGGTGGAGGACTTGCGGCGGCCGGTGCCGAGGAAAATGACTTTTTCGACGCTCATGGTAATCAGACGGTGGTCTTGACGGGGCTTTGGGCCTCGTGGGTGTGGGTCGGACCGGCAAACACGCGGAGCTTGGTCAGCATGTCGCGGGCGATGCGGTTCTTGGGCAGCATGCCTTTGACGGCGTGCTCGATGATGAACGCGGGGTTCTTCGCGCGCATCTGCTCCATCGTCTTGTAGCTCTCGCCACCGACGAAGCCGGAGAAGAACATGTATTTGTTCTGGTCTTCTTTTTTGCCGGTCAGGACGACCTTCTCGGCGTTGATGACGACAACGAAGTCGCCGGTATCGACGCTCGGGGTGTAGGAAGCTTTATGGCGACCGCGGATGAGATTGGCTGCTTTGACGGCGAGACGGCCAAGGACCACGCCTTCGGCATCGATAAGATGCCACTTGGCTTGCACGGTCTCTTTTTTGGCGAGGAACGTTTTCATGGGAAAAGGGGTCGAATTGCTAGGGTTTGGATGGTGGCTGTCAACCCCTGTTTTGCTTTGTGAATAAAAAACCCGCCCCCGCCGTAGAAGCGGGGACGGGTTGGAGGAGTTTTCAGACCGGATGGTCTGAGCTTGGCTTAGAAGCCGAAGGTCAGGCCAACGGTGTAGTAGAGCTTGTAGTGCTCGCCGAGACCGGTGATGTCTTCGTCGTTGCCGGCATACTGCAGGCCGCCGGTGAGCGTAGCGTTAGGAGCCAGCTTGTAGGGAACGGTCACGCCGAGGCCCCAGTAGGTGCCATTGGCGCGGTTGCTGAGGTAGCGGCCGGTGTTGGCGCTGAAGCCGTAGGTGGCCGAGAAGTCGAGCGAGGTGCCGATCTGCTTGATGGGAAGGCTGTAACCAACCGAAGCCTGCGTGGTGTAGTTATCGAGCTTCCAATCGTAGTAAGCGTAAACCGAAGGGGTGAAGCCCTTGAAGTTACCACCGGTCAGGCCGACGTAGCTCTCGTAGGTCGAGAAACCGTTGCCGTTGGCGGTGGTCTGCTGGGGGTAGTTGTAGGAGGTGATGCCGGTGTCGATCTTCCAGTCGTTCTGGAGGGCGAAGCCGTAGCCGAGATAGAGGTCAACCTCGTTGTTTTCGTTGCGGAGGGGCTGGTTGGTCCAGACGCCGCCGTAAACGTTTTCGTAGCCGACTTCAGCCGAAGCCTGGAAGGCCGCGTTGGTGTTCTTCTGGCCGCGGAACACGTATTCGCTGGCATACGTGAAGTCGGTCGTGAGGGTGTAGGAAGGCTTCGAAGCGGCGACGGTGGCGTCAGCAGCATGAGCCGAGGTGCCCGCCGCGAAAACGGCGAGGATGAGGGCGATCTTTTTCATGTGTAGTAGTTCTATGTAGTTCTGTAGTTCCTGACGTTTGCCGAGTGATCAGCAGTCAACTATGCAAAGAATTACTAGATGAAGTTCAAGTCTTCTTTACCTGAACGTAACATGACGAATTCTTCACAGGCCAACCGCCGTCGAGCCACTCGGTCAGTTAAAAGCCAGTGGTGTTCCGCAGAAAATCACTCCACCGTTTAAAGCTATGAAAACAGGTCTGTTGTGCGCGGGAATCGCCGGCCTCACCGGGGTCATACTGGGGGCGTTTGGCGCGCATGCGCTGAAAGACGTCCTGGCGGAAAAAGGCTCGGCGGCCATCTGGCAAACGGCCGTATTGTATCAACTTACCCACGCCGTGGCCGCTCTCGGGGTAAACGTGTTTGCGCAAGGGCGTGCTGATTCGGAAGACC
>JAHFTG010000406.1 GCA_023269455.1 Opitutaceae bacterium
GCGGTGTGGAGGCCGCGGATCATGGTTTCGGTGGTCGCCCAGTCGATGCAGCCGTCGGTGATGCTCACACCGTATTTCAGTTTTTCGAGGGGCTGGGGGAAGGGCTGGCTGCCGGCGCCGAGGTTGCTCTCGACCATCGCGCCGATGATGGAGGTATTGCCTGCGCCGATCTGGCCGACGATGTCGCGAATGACGTCGGGTTGGAGCTCGGGTTTTTTCGAGGAGTTGTCGTGGGAGGCGTCCACGAGGATGGCTTTGATGAGGCCGGCTTTGGCGAGGATGGTCTCGGTTTCGGCGATGTGGGCGGCGGAGTAATTGGGGCCTTTGGCGCCGCCGCGGAGGACGACGTGGCAGTTGGGATTGCCACGGGTGACGACGGCGGAGGCCTGGCCGTCGAGGTTAACGCCGAGAAAAGTCTGGGGCTGGCCGGCGGCTTTGATGGCGTTGACGGCGACGGTGAGGCCGCCGTCGGTGCCGTTTTTGAAACCGAGGGGCATCGAGAGGCCCGAGGCCATCTGGCGGTGCGTCTGCGACTCGGTGGTGCGCGCGCCGATGGCGGACCAGCAGATCAGGTCGGCGATGTATTGCGGGGTGATGGGGTCGAGCAGCTCGGTGGCGGTGGGCAGGCCGAGGTCGAGGACTTCGCGGAGGAAAGTGCGGGCGAGGCGGAGGCCGGCGGCGATGTCGTTCGAGCCGTCGAGGTGCGGGTCCATGATGAGACCTTTCCAGCCTACGGTCGTGCGGGGTTTCTCAAAATAGACGCGCATCACGATCATCACGCGGTCGGACACTTCGGCAGCGAGGGCGGCGAGCCGTTTGGCATAGTCGCGGCCGGCGGCGGTGTCGTGGATGGAGCAGGGGCCGACAACGAGGAGGAAGCGTTTATCGTTGGTGAAGATGATGCGGTGAATCTCTTCGCGGGAGCGCGTGATGAAATCGGCCTGCGCGGCGGTCTTGGGCAGCTCGCCGAGCAACTGGCCGGGCGAGGGCAGGGCCTTGGTCTCCACGACATTGATGTCGGACGTCTTGTGCATGAATCGGAAACGTTGGCGCAAAAAGACGACCGACGGCAAGCCTGCGAGTCAGATCAGACGTCACTTGGGCTGGCGGGGTGGATTTGGGCGCAAAAAAACCGCATCGGTAAGGATGCGGTGCGGATTCGGCGAGGCTGTGTCTGGTCTTAAAAATAAGTTGGCCGGTCGCCTACCCCTAAGCGACCGGCCATTTGCTTTCTTAGTTACCCCAAAACTCCTGCTAAGCAGGAGAAGTGTTTTAATCTAACGTTCTTGTTGATACGTTTGGCTTTAGTTTCGTCAATGATTAGTTCTCAGAAGCTCTCATCTGATTTTATAAATTATTTCCGTGCAAATTGATAAAAAATTAGAAATTCAGGCTCAGCCCGGGCGCTGGGGATATGCCTTTCGGCCTGCGGCTTGCCTGCATGTCACGGGGGAGGATGCGTTATCGTTTCTTCAGGGACAGTTTACGCAGGAATTACGATCCACGGCCAAGGCTCCGGTGGCCTACGGGCTGTGGCTGAATCAGAAGGGGAAGGTGTTGGCGGATAGTTTCGTGCTTCGAGAAACGCCTGAAAGCGTGTGGGTTGTCAGTTTTTCGTCGAAGGCGGTGGTGATCCGCGAACGACTGGAAAGCTACATCATCGCGGACGATGTGGTGATCGAGGATGTGACCGATCAATGGAGCGGGCTGGCCGTGGGCGGCACGGGCGGGAGTGCGTGGCTGACCGAGCAGGTGGGTGGTGCGCTGCCGGCGGCGGATGAGTTTCTGCGCACGGCGGATGGATTTATTTTTCGCGGGCGGCGCGGGGCGGAGGATAGTTGGGAATGGCTTCGGCCGGTTGGCGCTGTGTGGCCCGAGGGGCTTGCGTCACTGGCGACGGACGAAGTGGAACGGTTGCGCATCGCGGCGGGAATTCCGGCGGTGCCGACGGACATCGGGCCGGGCGAATTACCCAACGAAGGCGGGCTGGAGGCGGATGCGATTTCCTACACGAAGGGCTGCTACCTCGGGCAGGAAGTGATGGCGCGGCTGAAGTCGATGGGGCAACTGCGCCGCAAGCTCGTGCGGGTGGCGGCGAGAGAAGGTCCGCCGCCGGCGGTGCCGTGCGCGTTGCTTCAGGGGGAGAC
>JAHFTG010000454.1 GCA_023269455.1 Opitutaceae bacterium
CTCGCGCCAATTCTAAACACAGAGGCCTGTTGGCCTCTTATCGGCAAATCCATTGCCGAAAACCTCTTGGGAGGTTTTTTATCTTATTGGCGCTCGTTGAAGCCTCGCGCCAATTCTAAAAAACCTCTTGGGAGGTTTTTTATACACTCCCCTCCCTAACTATTCCCGTAAAACCAAAACACCAGAAGGACCCTCTTTGGAATCTTTCCAGAAGTTTTTTCCGATCCTGTTCGGAGGAGAATCCCTATGTCAAGAATCGTTTTCCCCGGCGAGGTCATCGCCGAGAAGCCCGTGCGCGCTTCCTACACCTACACGGACGGCGAGAAGACCTACGCCACCGTCATCAGCCTCATGTCCGACGACGGAAAACTGGTGCCCCTCGAGGGGCCGTACGAGCCTCTGGCCGAGGACGTGGTCATCGGCTTCGTCAGCGACGTGCGTTTCGCGGGCTTCACCCTCGACTTGGGCGCGCCGTTCACCGGATTCCTCTCCAGCCGCGACACGCGCATCGTGCTCGCCCTCGGCGACATCGTGCAGGTGCGCATCCTCAACGTGGACGAGGTCAAGACCATCGACTTGGGCGACGGGCGCAAGCTCGAGAACGGGGCCATCGAGAAGATCTCCCCCGTCAAGGTCCCCCGCCTCATCGGCAAGCGCAATTCCATGATCAACATGATCGCCCATGCCACCGGCTGCCAGATCATCGTCGGGCGCAACGGCTACATCTTCGTCTCGCACACGGGCAACCACGCGCTCGCGCGCCAAGCCATCACTTTCGTCGCCGCCCACGCGCACACGTCGGGCCTGACCGACCGCGTGGCGGCCATGCTCTCGGAGGCGTGCGGCCGGCCCATCTCACCGGACGTGGTCCCCGCCCCCGCGCCAGCCCCCGCCCCATCGGGCGGTTATGGCTATTTCGGCGGCTCTGGCGGCCGCGAATACGGCGGACGGCGCGAGGGCGGCAGCCGTGGCGGGCATGATTCGCGCCGCCGCGAAGGCGGCTATCGCGAGGGCGGCTCGCGCTCTTCTTCCGGCTCCCAAGACGGCGGCCGGCGGCCGTTTGGCCATCGCCGCGAGAATCCGGGCGAAGGTTCGAACGCCCAACATTCCGATCAAAACAAAGCTCAAAACACGGACAACCAAACCCCTGCCGGCCAAGGCCAAGAGAATCCGAGCCCGCCCCGCGCCAACGATCAAACCAACGAGGGGCAGTCCCAGTAAAAAAAGAAAATTTTTTCGCTGAAGGTGAAATCCTATGAGTTCCAAGACAAGCAAGGTCGCGCTCACGCGCGACGACGGCAAGCGCCTGGACGGGCGCGCGGACGACGAACTGCGCCCCATCTCGATCGAGGCGCACGTGCTCAACGATGCGGACGGCTCCGCCCTCGTCATCTGGGGCAAGAACAAGGTGGTGGCCGGCGTGTTCGGCCCCCGCGAATGCGTGCCGCGCCACGACCAGTCGCCGTATCGCGCGGTCCTGCGCTGCCGCTACAACATGGCGCCCTTCTGCTCCCTCGAGGAGCACGGCCGCTCGGGCCCCTCCCGCCGAAGCCAGGAGCTCTCCAAGGTCATCAGCGAGGCGTTCGAGAACGTGGTCATCGCCGAATCCTACCCCAAGACGGCCATCGACGTGTACATCGACATCCTGCAGTCTGACGGCGGCACGCGCTGCGCGGCCCTGACGGCCGCCGCCGTGGCCCTCGCGGACGCCGGCATCCCGATGAAGGACATGCTCTCGGCCGTGGCCGTGGGCAAGGTGGAGGGCCGGCTCGTGCTCGACCTCTCCAAGGAGGAGGACAACTTCGGCCAGTCCGACAACCCGATGGCCTTCGCCAGCCGAAACGGCGAGGTGCTGCTCTACCAGATGGACGGCCTGCTCACCCGTGAGGAGGTCAAGGCGGGCATCGAGATGGGCCACAAGGCCTCGCGCGAGGTGCTCAAGCTCCAACTGGACGCGCTCGCGCGCGTGTACGAGCAGCCCCACGAGACGACCGTGCCCCTGCAGCTTGCGCCCGGCCAGAAATTCGCGCCGCCCCAACCGGCTTAAAGGATGTGTTCTTATGAGTGAGATACAAGACGAACTGAAACGGGATGTCCTGCGCAACATGCTCTCGCAAGGGCGGCGCGCCGACGGTCG
>JAHFTG010000407.1 GCA_023269455.1 Opitutaceae bacterium
CCCGCCTGGGCCGCCGCCCTCGCCACGCTCCACCGCGACGCCGTCACCCCTGTCCTCGGTGCCGCCCAGGCCAGCCTCACCGAAGCCGACTGGAATGCCCTCAAAGCCAAAGTCGCCCCCTACGAAACCTGGCTCGCCGCCAAAGCCGATGCCCCCGTCGAAAAGCTCGGCCTCGACCGCGTCCGTGCGATCCTCGCCACCGCCTCCACCACGCAGCCCGCGCTCACGTCCCTCGTCGCGCAAGACCTCGCCCTCGACCCCGAGTTCACCGTCATCGCCTCCGTCGAAAAGCTCCTCCGCTTCTCCCGCGACTTCCGCGCCCTCCTCAATAATTTCGTCAATTTCTTCGACTTCTACTCACCCGAACACCTCGCCGTTTTCCAGGCCGGCACGCTCTACCTCGACAGCCGCAGCACCGAGTTCTGCATCCGCGTCGAGGCGCCCAGCCCGCTCGCCGCGATGAGCAAAGCCTACATCGCCTACTGCGATTGCAAACGCGCCGGCGGAGCCACGATGAAGATCGCCGCCTGCTTCACCCAAGGCGACAGCGACTACCTCTTCGTCGGGCGCAACGGCGTCTTCTACGACCGCCAGGGCCAGGACTGGGACGCCACCATCACCAGCATCGCCGACAACCCCATCAGCATCCGCCAGGCGTTCCTCTCTCCCTATAAAAAATTCGTCCGCATGATCGAGGAGCAGGTCGCCAAGCGCGCCGCCGCCGCCGATGCCGAGGCGACCACCAAGCTCGCCGCCGCCGCCGACACCACGGTCAACGCCGACAAGAAAGCCAAGCCCGAGCCCAAACAAATCGACATCGGCACCGTCGCCGCGATGGGTGTCGCCGTCGGCGCGATTGGCGGCGCGCTCGGCGCCGTCGCCACCGGTTTGGCAGGGCTCAAATACTGGCAGCTCCCGCTCGTGGTGATCGCCCTCATCGCCGCGATCTCCGTGCCCTCGATGCTCATCGCCTGGCTCAAGCTCCGCCAGCGCAACATCGGCCCGCTTCTCGAAGCCAACGGCTGGGCCATCAACGGACGCGTCAAAATCAACATCCCCTTCGGCACCAAGCTCACCGAGCGCGCCCTTATCCCCCCCGGTTCCAAACGCGATCTCTCCGACCCCTACGAAGACAAAGAAGCCGCCAAACGCCGCAAGCAGATCATCCTGCTCGTCATCATGCTCGCCATCGCCGGCACCGCCTGGTGGGCGGCCCACTACAAAGAGAGCAACGGCTACACCCTCTGGGCCTCCGACGAAGTCAAAAAAGAAGTCGAAGCCACCAAGAAAAAAGCCCTCGAAGACCAAGCCGCCGCCCTCGAAGCAGCCAAAGAAAAACCCGTCACCGAAAAACCGACCGTGCCCACGCAAGCTCCCGCCGCGCCCTGATCCCGAAAGACAGGGAGGTCGCCGGGAAGAGCGCGGGAGGCCTTCAGCTTTTATTTTTTGGAGGCGAGCAACGTGGCCAGCTCGGCCTCGTCCACCGTGCCCTGCACCGCGTGCAGGTGATGGAGGACGCCCATGCGATCCTCCGGGCTGGCCGTGGAAATATCGAGCATCCAGTCCTCTGTCTTGGCGGCTTCGACGATGACTTCATCGGCCCAAGCGATCACCTCGGCAGCGGTGATGAAGCCTTCAGTAAGGCCACGGATGTAGAATTCGGCAATGGTGCGGTTGTTGGGCTTAGTGGACATAAAGGCCCAGTTTCCGCCGCACACCGACGCACGGCGAGCCGGAATTTTACGCCCGCGTGACTTCCTTGATTGGGTATTGCGTGACCGTGATACCCTTCGCACCGCGACTGCCGATAGTGAGTTCAGACAGGTCGAACTCAAAATCTTTGATGCGCGCCGAGCAACGCCCGCTCAACTGCACGCGGACCTTCGCCGGCATCGCCTCCTGGTTCTTAGTCTCGTCGAAGAACACCAGTTTCGAACCGTCGCTGGCGGCGAGGTTGTAGAGTTTTTCGCGGGTCATGCCGCCGAGCTGGAAACGCTTGGCGAAGGCTTTTCCACTTTCCTTGTCCTGCGTGATGACGGTGTAGAAACGGTCGTCGCCGTCCTTCGGCACGATGTGGACGTGCTGAATATCCTTACCCATGAAAACCTTGTCGGCGACCTTCACCATCTTGC
>JAHFTG010000106.1 GCA_023269455.1 Opitutaceae bacterium
GCTTCTTCAAGCCCGAGGAAATCTTCGGCTGAGTCTGGCAGCGGACTCCCATTCGATAATGTTGTGCGATTTTCGCGCAGCAAAAAGGCCGTCCGGGGAAACCGGACGGCCTTTTTTGAAGTGGTGCCCTCACGGGGAGACTTTCTGAGAGGGGAAGAGGGGGCCGTTGGCTGGTTCCAGTCGTCCCGTTCTCCAATCCCACGATTTTCCGAGAAGGGGAGATTGGAAACAATCATGGCATAAGGGAAGAAGAGCGACGGCTAGGCCATCGCAACATCACACCACCCCGGCACCATCAGCCGTCCTTGTGAATCACTCATTCGGTCATGAAATGAGGCATGCCCGGCCCGTCAATTACAGTCCTGCGACTCTACGATGCGCATTTTTACCCTAGTTGGGGCCGCCGAGCGCGGTTACAGAAACCGAGACCACGCGCACCCGGATTCAATGACTACGCCCGGAATTCATTTTATTGAGAAATATAGCATAAGTAATTTATAATTAATAAATAAAAATTTAATTTATAAATTATTGATTTTAATATATTTTTAAACAGTAGATTTACTGTGGCTCAAAAACGTGTATTTTTAATTGATGACCATGATGTTATTATATCAATGGTGCGTGGATTGATGCATGATATGGGTGTTGAGGTAGCGGGAGAGGCTCGAAACGGGACGGAAGGCATTCCGATGATTTTAGAAACCAAGCCCGATTTAGTGATAATGGACTTGTCCATGCCTTACCCAAATGGATTCGAAATTGCCGGGGAATTGCGGGCGAAAGGTGCGACTTGCCGTTATCTCATATTCACCGGCGTAGTGGGAACTCATGCAATCGAGCGATTACACCAGATGCGTTTTGAAGGAATCGTGAGCAAGATGTCGCGGACCTCCGAATTGGTCGAGGCGATCAAAGCCGTGCTGGCCGGCCGAAGTTACTGCTGCGCACTTTTTAAAACCGCGCGTGCACAGCACATGAAAAGCACCAACTGTCCCGCCAGTATTCTTACGCGTCGCGAAGTGGAGGTTTTGTCTCTTATCGGTGAAGCAAAATCCGATATGGAAATCGCGCAGAACCTTGATCTGGCTTCTTCTACGGTGCAAGGCGTCCGCACAAGTTTGATACAGAAACTCGCGCTTCCTGGAACCCCCCATCTTGTGCGCTTTGCGCGCGAACAGGGCTATGCCGAGTTTGCGCAACGGCGAGGGCCAAGAGCTTAATTTTTAGAGGTTAAGCGATTGGACGTCTTTTCATGTCAAGTTTAGAAACGGCTTAAATATAATGTTTTTGCGATATGGAAATTATTCCGAAATCCATCTTCATGGTTTTGTTTTGGAATTCAGTGCCCCGCCGTTCTTTTCAAATTTTACATTTAGTAATTTCACGGTTGGCTCTGAATTTATTCTGCCGGTTTTTATATAATTCGATTTACGGCTCTTTGTTGGCTTAACCCGAAGTAGTTTAAGCTGTCGTGGTCGAATGGGCATGTTGGTTCTGCTTAACGGCTGAACCTGTCATTAGTTTTATATAGGGATTAGGGGAGGGCGTTTTACTCACCCGCTGCGGCGCTTTGGGCCGGACTGAAGCCTTATATTTTGCGCTGCACGTGAGCAGCTTCACGGCGACTGGCTGCAGGAAACTGCGTTGGCGCATCAATCATTCACGTCGTAAGTCTGTGACTGGTTTGTGAATCCAAAAGCTAAGTCGCAACCGTGCTGCTGGATTTGGGGAATTTATAATCAATTTTAGATCAGTAATCATCGATTTCTCGAAGGTATTTTATGCAAGAACACAGCAAATTCCGTATCGTTTGTTTCGGGCTGCCTTTTTTGGCGGCTCTGGCGGCTACATCTTCTTTTGCGGCGGACGCATCTGCGTCAACGGGTGGTGCTGCCAAGGGCGTGGATCTTAATTTTCCGAGCACCTTTAGCCCGGATTTACCTTACGATGTAAATATCGATGCTTTGCGTGCGTTGAGTGAAACGCCGAAGAAGTCGGCGCCTCCGTTCACGATTTCTGATGAGAATGTTCCGCCTGCCCAGCGGTTGTTCGATATTTTCTCCTGGCAATCATTTCTGGCGCTTAACTGGCCGGCCAAGCCCGATGGTCAGCCTGATAAGTCCAAAAACTTGACCGATGCCGCGACCCCGCGCGTGTGGGAATTCTACGTCGATGCCGGTTTGGTTTACCGTAAGGATGGCGCGGCCCCGCTGGGCTGGAAGGACGCCGTGGCGGCGAGCCTGAACAAGGCGTTTTGGATGAGCGGCATGTTTATGGGCACGCCCGAAGACAAAAAAAATGCGGGCGACGGTGACTATCGCCCACCGGTGATCGGGGGAGGCAGCGGAAGCCTCCAAGCCTTCACCGGTCCCATGATCGACCAGCAGGGCAAATGGGTGCGCTACCAAGCCGCCATGAACGACGTCGAGTTCGACTACCTTGTTGAAAATAAACTCTACAATCTCGAAGGCCAAGCTGCCTACACCGCCAAAAAACAGATTTCTTTTCCCGCAAACAAAGGCACGGCCAAGCATGGCTCCATGGAGATCAAGATGTCGTGGAAGCAGATGAGCGACCAAGACGATCCGGCCCGTTTTCTTGTTCGCAAGGCCCGGGTCGTTCCTCTCACCGGCGAACCCTACACTGCGGATTTCGGGCTCGTAGGCATGCACATCGCGGTGCGCACGGAGTCCTCGCCCACTTGGATATGGGCGACCTTCGAGCAGGTGGACAACACCAGCGTCAACGATCTCGCAACCGACAGCAAGGGACGTCCGCTTCATCCTACGTTCTTCAACACCGCGAATCCGACCATCCCGGTAAATACGCTGGCGCCTAAGAACGCCGCGCCTGTTCACCAATACAATCCAGCCACTGGCAAAGACGATGGCCCCGAGGTTTTCACTTCTTGGACTGAGGCGGATACCACCAATCCCACCCAGGCCACGATGGTCGTGCCCGTGCCGAAGGCCACTGCGGCGCTCAATGTTCAGGTTCAGGCTGCGCTGAAGGATCTCGGGTCGGTCTTCCAATACTACGAGCTCATCGGCACCCAGTGGCCCGCCACTCCGGCTTCCCCCGGCTTCACCAATGGTGTCGCCAACCAAGCCGATGGCCGCGTGCTGCCCTCTTCGCCTGAAAGCATACTCTTCAAGGTGCCTGGCAAAGTTGTCCCGGTGTTCCTCATTAACACGACGATGGAAACCTTCTTCCAAAACGGCAACCAGCCCGCCGGTCCCGTCGCCGATGACTACCGTCTGCCCGCCGGTCTCCTCGCCGATCCGAATATTGTTTTCGCCACCGAAAGTTGTGCCGGTTGCCATTTCTCCGCCGGTGCCTGTGTGGGCTTCAAGAAAGATGCCTACGGACGCTACGTCACACAAACGGTCGATGGCATCAAATACCGCGTGCCGATCTTCGGTCAGAACGCCGTCAACGGCATGATGGGTGACGCCGATTACTCGTGGTTGATGCAGCTCCGCGCCCAATCCGCTCCTTACACGGGGAAGGAACCCACCGTGGACATCTCCACGATCCTGATCCCCAACAACCAAAAAATCTGCCCGGCGCAGTAAATCTCACCACCCATCCTTCGTCTCCCATGAGCAATTTTCCCTTCGTCGCGGTAAACGACTTCACGCCCAACAACTCCGGTTGGAGCACCGTAGGCAACATCGCCTCCTGGTCTCCTGATTCCACCGGCAGGCGCTTCACCTTTATTTTCGGCCAGAACAACAGCTACTCGCTCTTCATCGAGGTGCTTGGTGCCACGGCGTATCGTCTGCGGTTTAATCCGACGCCCGGTGCCACCTACACGACCGAGAATTCCACGGCGGTCGTTAATCGCAATCTCGGCGTCTCCGGCCTCAAGGTCACCACGAACCAGCCCAATGCGCAGACCCTGCAAATCCAGACGGGTGCGATGACCATTCAGGTCGGTCTCGCGCCTTTTGCCGTTCAGGTTTATCGCAGTGGCCAGCTCATTCATCAAGACGCCCCCGGCCAAGGGGTGCTCTACATTCCGGGCCAGCAGGTCATCGCCTTGATGAAGACGGCTCCGAGTGGGGCCAACTACTACGGCCTCGGTGAAAAAGCCGGCGCCGCTCTCCAGAAGAACCAGTTTACCTTCACGTTCTTCAATTTCGACAACTACACCTACAACGGTCCCTCCGAGGGGCAGCCCGGCCCGCTCAATCCCACCGAGCCGCTCTATTGCTCGATCCCCGTCCTCGTCGAAAACGATCCGACTCCGTCGGGGGCGTTTGCCGGCGCGCCCTTCGCCACCGGTCTCTTCTTGGATAATCCCGCCCAGACCTACGCGAACGTCTCGGCCAGCGATTACTCCAACATGGACGGCAAGTATTACCTCGGCGCCCTCTACAACGAACTCGACACCTACTTCTTCGCCGGTTCCGGCGTGCCCGATATCGTCGCCCAATACACCACGCTCACCGGCCGTGCGCCCATGCCGCCGCGCTACGCGTTCGGTTTCCATCAAGGCGCCTACGGTTACTTCGACCGCTACAAACTCGCCGCCGCCGCCAACTCCTACCGGGCCGCCCGCATCCCTTGCGACGGCCTGCACATCGACGTCGATTTCCAGGACAACTACCGGACGTTTACGCACAGCGAGCTGAAGTTCCCCAACACCAAGGAACTCTTCGACGACCTGCATATCATCGGGTTCAAGATGAGCACCAACATCACTCCGGTTATCACCACCAACGTGCTGAATCAGGAAGGTGTCAAAGCGCCTTACGTCCAGCGCGACGCCCTCATCGCCGCCAACGCCCTCATCTACAATACCCGCTACGGTTCGGGTGAGTCGCCCGAGCTTTATCCGGGCGGCGTGAACTACGGCATTAACTACGGCAACAACCCCTATCCGTATCCGCCCCTTCAGCCAAACAATCAGGGCCAGACCCCGCTCACCGCCGGCGGCAACTATCCCGATTTCGGCCTCACCGCCGTTCGTAAAACGTGGGGCCAGCAATACCAGGACCTCATTCAAAATGTCGGTTTGGACATGATCTGGCAGGATATGACCTGTCCTGCCATCGACGCCAATTTGCCACCGGCCCAGCAGTATTATAAGACGTTTCCTCAAGACCTGATGATGGCGCAGGAGCAGACTGATCCGACGACCGGCGCGGTCGTTTCCGTGGATTATCTGCCCAACGCCCAGCTCCACAACAGCTACGTCAACAACCTCCTCCATGCCACGTGGGACGGCATCAACGTCATCGCTCCTCAGCGCCGCAATTTTATCATCGCGCGCGGTGGTTACGCCGGCATGCAGCGCTACGCCGCTCTCTGGACCGGCGACTCCGCTTCGAGTTGGGATTTTCTGAATATCAACATTCCCGAAGTCCTCAACCTCGGCCTCTCGGGCGTCCCGATCAGCGGCTGCGACATCGGCGGTTTCGCCACCGGTTCGGGCACCACCAGCCAGTCGGGCATCGTGGGCGGCACCATTGTCGGTGGCATCACCAACTACGAATTGTTTACCCGTTGGATGCAGGTGGGCTCCTTCCTGCCTTGGTATCGAAACCACTACGATGGTTACAACAAACAGTTCCAGGAAGCCTTCGCTTATGGCGAACCTGTGCCGACCAATTGCCGCACCTACATCGAGCTGCGTTACACGATGCTCCAGATTTACTACGACGCGATGTATGAGTGGACGCAGACCGGCCTGCCCATCTGCCGCCCGCTTTTCCTGAACGAGCCCAATGACCAGGGCGTGTATGGTAACAGCAACTACTACCTCAACTCCCAGTTCTTCGTCGGGGGTGACTTCTTGGTCGCGCCGATTCTCTTCGCCGCCGAGACGGCCAATCCCCCGATCTCGCCGACGCGCGATCTCTATCTGCCGGCGGGCAGCGACTGGTATGCTTTCCAAAACAACGAGGCCCCGCTCCTCGGCGCCGTGCAGGGCGGCGCGGTGATCGCCTATACGGCCGGCCTCAATCTGGTGCCTCTTTATGTGCGCGCCGGTGCGATCCTGCCGTTCCAGGAACTGGAGCAGTGGGTCGGTCAGCTCCCGGTCAATCCGCTCACCATCAATTGCTATCCCGGTCCCGACCGTTGGACCGATGCGCAGGCGTATAAGCTCTATCAAGACGACGGCACCACCCAGAACGCCCAGAAAAATGGAGAGTATCGCCTCACCCGCGTTTACCAGCAGACGCTCAACAACAACGGCTCCGTCACCCGCCAGATCCGCCTCGCCCGGGTCGTCGATAACATCACGCCCGGTCCCGATAACCACATCGCCTCGTTCAACTACATCGGCATCCTGGGCAGCATCACCTCCGCCAATCAAGTCACCCGCGATGGCGCGACGCTCCCCAATGTCGGCGATCCCAACTCGCTCCAATCGTCCTCAGTGGACTGCTGGTATTGGAACCAGTCGCTCAACATCGTGTTCGTTAAAATTTACGACAACCGCGCCGACTCCACCGTGAGCGCGTCCTACTAAGCCCACCGAGGAAACACCCATGCAACTCCGTCAAAACCAGGGCGACCGCCCCCAGATCACCTTCACCTCCGATTTTCACGAGCTCGTCCAAGGCGATCTCGTTCCCGGTCCGTGCGTCCTTCGCTACGATCCGCTGCGCCTCGTCACCCTAGGTGACGCCGCCAGCGAGCATCACAACATCCGGGCCTTCGTGCGCTTTCACCCCGTCGGCAGCGAGTGGCAGGGCGCGATGGATCTTCCGGCCGGCCTCCCGCTGGCCGATCTCGCCGACTCCACCGGCCAGGGTTTCATGCTCACCACCACCTTCGGCATTCCCGAAGGCTGCGATGAACTCGAAGTCTGGTTTTCCTGCACCCATGACGACGGCCAGACCCACTGGGATTCCGATTTGGGCAAAAACCACTGGCTGCGCTTCGGCCTCGCCGATCTCGTGCTCAAGACCGCCAAGATCAAAGTCGCCAAGAAAAAAACCGTCGCGCAAGACGCCCTTGAATTCGAGTTCGCCACCAAGGCCAAAGTCGAAGCGGTGAGCATCCGTTGGCGCCTCACCAACGCCCCGCAAGCCCCGCGCGTCGTCAGCCCACTCGTCTGTGGTGCCTCCACCGCGACTGGCAAGACGTGGACTTCGCCCGAAGGCGGCATCCCTGTGCCGAAGGGTGGGGTCGTGGCGTTCGATGTTGTTTATCGCGTCGAAGGACGTGACTTCACCGACGACAACCAGGGCCGCTGGTATATCGCCGACTGAGCAAGCCTGTCGCGGCCCCACGTCGTTTTTCCGGCGATCCTGTTTTTCCGAGGATCGCCCTTTCTCAGCTCATTTCCGTATCCGGTTACTCGGTCATTATCACCATGTCTGTCGCTCTCGCCAGTTTTCTCTTGTCGGCC
>JAHFTG010000455.1 GCA_023269455.1 Opitutaceae bacterium
GCGCACGGCCCCTTTTTTGCGGGTCAGGCTGTGGTTGATCTGGAGGAGGGGCTTGCCTGTGAGCAGGGGGGAGAGTTCATCGGCGCAGAACATCCGTTCGAGGAATCCGCGTTGATCGGCGAGCGGTTTTCTCTCCAAGACTTTGAGTCCGGAAAGCGGCGTGTCTTTCACACTGAACCGGTCGCTCATGTGGAGAGGAGAGCTTGGTATTCCTGGATTTCCGCGCAGGTGTGGATGTGCATGTCCTCGTGCCTGAGCCAAGCTTGGTGCCAGCGGACCGTGTGTGCGAGGGCTTGGGACACGGTCCAGCGGGGGCACCAGCCGAGGTTTTGGCGGGCGCGAATGCTGTCCAGCCGCAGCAAGCCGGCTTCGTGGAGCGCGGGGGGGACGTCGTCGCAGATGACTTTGGCTTCCGGCCCCCACTGGGTGGCGACGGTTTGGGCGATTTGGCCGACGGTCTGATCGCCGGTGATGTCGGGGCCGAAATTCCATGGCTTGACGAAGTCGATGCCGTTCTCGGCGGACAGGGCGGCACCGAGTTGCAGGTAGCCGCTGAGAGGTTCGAGCACGTGTTGCCACGGACGCACCGCATGCGGGTAGCGCAGGCGGACGGGTTGCCCGAGCTCAAAGGCCTTCAGGCAGTCGGGCACTAGGCGGTCGGGGGACCAATCGCCGCCGCCGATCACGTTGCCGGCGCGGGCGGAGGCGATGAGGGCAGGGGCAGGCCGCTTGGTCGAGTCGCCGAAGAAACTCGCGCGGTAGGAGGCGATGACGATTTCCGAGGCGCCTTTGCTTGCACTGTAAGGGTCGTGTCCACCGAGCGGATCGGTTTCGCGATAGGGGTATTCCCACTCGCGGTTGTCGTAAACCTTGTCCGTGGTTATCATCACCATGGCGCGCACGGAGGGCGTGGCGCGGGCGGCTTCAAGCACATGGGCCGTGCCCATGACGTTGGTCGAAAAGGTGCCGAGCGGATCGCGGTAGCTTTCACGCACCAAGGGCTGAGCGGCGAGATGGAACACCACCTCGGGTTGGGTTGCGGCGAAGGCGGCTTGGAGCTGCTTCAGGTCGTTGATGTCGCCACGGGTATCGGAGGTAAGAGCGCGTGAAACTTGCGCCGTTTCAAACAAGTTGACTGGAGTCGAAGGCGGGAGCGCGAAGCCATGGACCTTGGCGCCGAGTTGGTGAAGCCAGAGCGCCAGCCAGCCGCCTTTGAAACCGGTATGGCCGGTGACCAGAACGGATTTGCCACGGTAGGTATGTTCCAAGGAATGCATCAGCGCCAGTAGCGGGTCCAAGGCGCTTTGCCCGAATCCCAGATTTCATTGAGAAGCTGGTGTTCGCGGGCGTTGTCCATGCATTGCCAGAAGCCTTGGTGATGGAACGCCCCGATCTTGCCGTCGCGAAGGATGTTTCGCATGGGTTCCTGCTCGAAGATGAGCGAGCCGTCGGTGCTCAGATAGCGTTCGGGCATGGAGCGGTCGGCGACCATGAAGCCGCCGTTGATGAATCCGCGTTCGGTTTTGGGTTTCTCGTGAAAACCGGTGACCATGCCGCTTTCATCGATGGCCAGTTCGCCGTAACGTCCGGCCGGATGAACGGCGCTGACGGTGAGCAGCTTGTCGGACTTGCGATGGTAGGCGAGCAAGGCGGAGAAATCGATGTCGGCGACGGCGTCGCCGTAAGTGAGGAAAAACTCCTTGTCTTCGGGTTTGAGGTATTTGGCGGCGCGGGCGATGCGTCCGCCGGTCATGGTGCGGTCGCCGGTGTCGGTGAGGGTGACATCCCAGTCTTCCTCGCCATGACGACCATGAAACGTGATGCCGTTTTGTTTGCCCAGACTGACGGTCATGTCGGTGGCGCGGGCGTGGTAATTAAGGAAGTAGTCGATGAACGCCTCGCGTTTGTAGCCGAGGCAGAGGATGAAGCGCTTAACGCCCAAGGCGGCATAGCCTTTCATGATGTGCCAGACGATCGGCTGCGGGCCGACCGGGACCATGGGCTTGGGGAGGAGTTCGGTCACGTCGCGCAACCGCGTGCCTTGCCCGCCGCAAAGGATCATAGCCGGAGGGGGATTCGATATCAGGGTGGGAACGCTTTGG
>JAHFTG010000408.1 GCA_023269455.1 Opitutaceae bacterium
AGATGTGCTGGGCGATGAAGTTGGCGACGTCGGCGGGGATGTTGAACTTGAGGGTCGCGGCCTTGGTGCGGAGGATGGCGAGGCGGGTCTCGAAGTCGGGGGCCTGGATGTCGGCGGGGAGTCCCCATTCGAAGCGGGAGACGAGGCGGGCTTCGAGTTTCTGGATCTCGGAGGCGCGGCGGTCGCTGGAGAGGATGATCTGCTTGGACGACTCGAAGAGGTCGTTGAAGGTGTGGAAGAATTCTTCCTGGATGCGCTCTTTTCCGCTGAGGAACTGGACGTCGTCGATGAGGAGGACGTCAACGTGGCGGTAGCGTTGGCGGAACTTGGTGAGGGCGTTTTCCTGGAGGGCCTGGATGAACTCGTTGGTGAATTTTTCCGTGGAGAGGTAGGCGACCTTGGCGTCGGGGTTGTTGCGCAGGATGGCGTGGCCGATGGCGTGCATCAGGTGCGTCTTGCCGAGGCCGGTGTCGCCGTAGAGGAAGAGGGGGTTGTAGGCCTGCGCGGGGGCCTGGGCGACGGCCATGGCGGCGGCGTGGGCCATCTGGTTGTTGGAACCGACGACGAAGGTCTCGAAGGTGTTGCGTGGGTTGAGCGTGCCGGTGTGGGCGCCGCCGCGTTCGTCGTTGCGGGAGGGGCGGCGGGCGGGCTTGGCGCGGGGGGCGGGGGTGTCTGTCTCCAGACGGGACGCGGAGGGCGTGGCACCCACGGAAGGGGCGCCGGATTTTTTCAGTTTAACGGTGATCTGGAGGCCCGAGGTGAGGCGCAGGCGCTGGACGATGAGGTCGAGGTAGTTGTCGTTGATCCAGATGGCGGCAAAATCGTTGGGCACGCCAAGGGTGAGGGCCTCTTCGGTGGCTTCGAGGCATACGATCGGCTCGAACCAGAGTTGGTAAACGTCTTCGGGGAAGAGTCCCTTGAAATCGCTTTTGACGGTTTCCCAGAGGGACGAGGAGATGACGGCTGAAGACATGGACAAAAGAGGAGGTGCGAAGAGGTGTAGCTTGGGATTATTCACACTCCACAGTGGAGGGCGGTCAGAGGCACGTCGTCGCTTGCCGGGTCCATGCACCAAAGCCTGTCAAAAGAGGAGGGCTGATCATCGGGAAAAGGGGCGAAATTTTCAAAAACAGGTAAGGTAATGATGATCAGTAGGTTATTTTAACGGAAACAGGTGGGCTGAACGCAGACTCGCGGAGGACGTGATAAAGAACCGCCGACACTGTTCGGCTGAAGAGGACGGGATGGGAATAACGTTGAAGAGGAAAACGGTTTCAAGAGCAACTTTCTGACAAGTTATTCACCGTGAGTTTGCGGATAAGTTTTCGAGTTTTTTTGTTGCCACAAAAACGTGTGTTTCAGGCCGGCGGCGAAAATATGACGAATGTGTAACGGGAGAAGTATTACAGGCCGGAAACGCCCTCTGAAACCCCGTCGGGGTGGAGGCACTACGCTTGGTGAAGGGCGGGGGCTTCGCCCGTTTGCTGCCCGGTTTACGACGAGGTTACGAGACGGTGACGGGCAGGGTGTGTCTGGAAAATAAGCCAGAGCATCGCTGATGCCCTGCGGGTGATGCGAGAAAGAGGGCCGGGCCTGCGTGGCCCTCGGCGGCACGGGCCGCTGGCCCGCCTCCGCCTCGGTCGCCTTGGCCGAGTTCTCTTTCTCGCTCACGCTACCCTGGCTTATTTCGCAGACACCCCCGTCGGATCGACCCATTTGCCGTGTTCTTTGATGAGGGCGATGAGGCGGGCGTCGGCCTCGGCCTGGGGGATGTTGTATTGGACGCAGTTTTTGCCGACGTAGAGGTTGATCTTGCCGGGGGCGCCGCCGACGTAGCCGAAGTCGGCGTCGGCCATCTCGCCGGGGCCGTTTACGATGCAGCCCATGATGGCGAGTTTCACGCCTTTGAGGTGGCCGGTCTGGGCGCGGATGCGCTGGGTCGTGGTCTGGAGGTCGAAGAGAGTGCGGCCGCAGGAAGGGCAGGCGACGAATTCGGTCTTGGAGATGCGGGCGCCGGCGCCTTGGAGGACGTTGTAGGAGAGCTTGGTGGCGCGGGCGAAGTCGCTCTCGGTTTCGATGCTTACGAGGTCGCCGAGGCCG
>JAHFTG010000409.1 GCA_023269455.1 Opitutaceae bacterium
GAGTTGGAAAAAGTAACGGCGAAGAAGTAAGGCCGGCGGCCGTTCAAAGCGGCTGTAGAATCAGTCCGTGAGAAATTATCCGAGCGAGGCGGGTCCGCTGAGGCGTGTTGCACGGTTTGCCGGGAAGGGTCTGTTGGTTTTGATTTTCGTGCCGCTGTTCCTTGGTCTGTTTTTTCTGATGCCGGCGGATTTCTGCTGGTCGTCGTGGCATCTGTTGGCGGCGCGAGGAACGACGACGGGCACCGTGGTGAGCGCGACGGAATCGGTTGGCGGCGGTCGCGGGCACAACACGCGCAGCGACATTGTTTATGGGTATCGAGTAAATGGAATCGCCTACGAAGGCAGTCGGGTGCGTCCGGGATTTATGGACAAAGGTTACGAAGGCGGCGGAGGTGAACTCGCGCGGTCTTTGAAGGCGGGCGATACGATCACGGTGCATTATTCGGAGAGAAATCCGGGGTTCGCTCTGCTGTCTTATGGCTGGCCGAAGTGGAGCGTGGGTTTTTCTCTGCTGGTGTGGGGTATTCTCGCGGGCGTGATGTGGTGCGAAAAATCGAGAGAAGGAGAATGTCCGGTTCCGTTTTGGAGGAATGCGCTGATCAAGGCGCTTCCATTGACCGGTTTGTTAACGACTGTGTTTCTTCAACCGGTGATTATCGTCACCGATATTTGGATACCGCTGGCGATTCACGCGGGCGCGGTCCTGCTGCTGGCGGCTTATTGGGGCGTCAAATACCGGCGTCGGCCGGGCAGCGGTGAACCGACCCGGTGGCTGCGTTCGCAGCCATGAAGAGTTAACGCTGCAACTTCGTGCAATTCGGGCTTGGCGGGGCGCCCCGTGAAGGCACACGGTAGGCGCAACCCCCTCCCCTGCCATGACGCCATCTTTCCGTGTTTTTCGCCTTTGCCTGATTTCTTTGCTGGCCGTGATTCCGGCTGCGCTGCTTCAAGCGCAGACAAGTTGGAAGGGGCGTGACGGAGATTGGGACGAGGTTAAAAACTGGTCGAAGCCCGCGCTCCCGCCGTTGCAAGTGGTGGCGCCTGTTAAAAAAACCGCGCCGAACGCAAAACCAGCTGCTCCAGTTCCCGTCGCACCGAAACCGGGTGCCGCAGCATCAATCGCAGCGCCCGCAGCCGCCGTGTTGAAACCGCTTCCCCTCCCCTCCCCGATTACGCCAGCCACACCCAACGTCGTGGTCCTCGGTGGCGGGCTCGTAACGTGGCACGCCGACCGGCAGGGAGACTTCTCTCTGGAAGTGCCGATGCTCATGACAAAGAAGGCCGGTTGGAAGCAGACCGGCGGTCCTTCATGGATCTTCGTGCGCAACGGCGGCAGCCTCACGATCACGGACGCGGTCTTCGATGGCGGCACCAGCGAAAATTTCATCGTGGGTGAAACCGTGCCCGGCCATGTGCTCGTGAGCGGTCCCGATGCGTCCCTCGCCATGCCCGAAGGCGAGATCAAGCTGCGGCGCAACGCGACGTTCACGGTCCAGTCAGGTCATGTCTCCGCCAAACTGATCTCGTTCGACGACATGGCCGAGGGCTCGCAGGCCATCCTCACTCTCGCCGGCGGGACGTTGACGCTCAACGGCAACGGTTACGGCGGCGTTTATGGTGGCGATGAACATCACTTTATTAATTTCCCGACCGGCTCCAAGGCCGTGCTCGTGCTGACCGCCATCGAAAGCGAAGGGGTTTACGAGCAACTGGAAAAAGGCGGCATTCGCTACAACCAGCGCATCAACCCCGCCGCGTTCAAGGTCGAGCCCCGCGAAGGCAGCGGTTGCAGGATCACGATTGATCCGCTCGCCACGCCCTGAGGGGCCCATGTTTATTTGCCCTTTGTCGCGGCGCCGCTTTCCGTCAGCGGCATGTCTTGTTCGACTGACACCATTGCAGCCCTGGCCACACCGGTGGGCACCTCCGCCATCGCGTTGGTGCGGGTGAGCGGGCCTGAGTGCGCGAGTCTGGCGGCGGCGATTTTTGGTCAGGCCGCTCCCCTGCCCCCGCGCGTCGCCCGGCACTTGGACTACCGCGACCTTCAGGGGAGCGTTTTGGACGATGTGGTCGCCACGTTTTATCAAGGCCCAC
>JAHFTG010000420.1 GCA_023269455.1 Opitutaceae bacterium
AAGTGATCGCCCCGGTGACGATATGGACGTCGCCTTCGAGACGGACACCGGACATGCCCACGGGATCCTTGATGCCGGGCTGATCGTCGACCACGAAATCCTGTGGGATGACATGCAGCATTTCGCGATCGAGGGGAATCGCCACGGCGCGTGCGGCTTCGATGACGCGGTCGACGTCGGGTTTGGTGATTTCATTGTCGCTGCGCGACACGGCGATGACACCGCGGCTGTTGATGGACTTGATGTGATCGCCCGCGATGCCGACATATACGTGCTCCACGTCGACTCCGGCCATCAGCTCGGCCTCGCCCACGGCGCGCTCAATGGATTTCACCGTTTTGTCGATGTTGACGACCATGCCTTTGCGCAAGCCGTCGCTGGGACTGGTTCCAACACCGACGATCTTGAGGGCGTTGTTGGAATCCAACTCGCCGATGATGACCCCGATCTTGGTGGTCCCGATGTCCAGTCCTACGATTGCGTTCGCCATGCGCCTGCCTCCCATTATAATAACATCAGTGCTTGTTTTAAAGTTTCTATTAGTTGAAAATTTTTTCGCAGCGCAAATCTCGAGTCAGTGCGTGTTGGAGTGAATGAGCATTTAGAGCACATAAGCATAGCCTTCCACGCGCAGGTCCACTGTGCTTCCATCGTTCCACGAATCTTTTTCTCGCACCAATAACGCTTGTAGGAATTCCAATGAATTCAACGACTTATTAGTGTAATCCAGCCGCACGCGAACGCGTCCGTCGCGCCAGAAAATATCCGCTTCATCCTGTGAGCGCACGTTGATTTGCGAGAAGCTCCCGAACAATTGCGGGTATTGCGCGCGGGCTCCTGACAGAAAAACCGCCAGCGCCGCCGCATCCTGCGGAGTCATCGCGCCGTCGATCACTGGCACATCGTTCTCCGCCGCGCGCAGGGGCATCCATGCGCCCGAAGGCGTCAAACCCTCCCAGGCATCGGTGTGCCGCAATGCGAGCACGTCTTCTTCCTGCACTTCCACGCGCAATCCTCCGTCCAGGGATCGGTGCACGCTCACTTCATGAATTCCGGGAAGCTGCAGCAACTCACTACGCGCCGAGCGTACAGAAACCCCCGGCATTTTCGATCCCACTTCCAGCCCGGCCTGCTCCAGCAAACGCGAAGTTTCCCAGTGATGGTTTCCACTGACCTCAATACGATTCACGGTTAGAATGCGCCCGTCGTGATAGGCCCGATACCCCTTCCAGGAGCCGTATCCCAGGCAGCCCAGGATCGCTACCATCAGCAAAGTCCACACGACTTTTTTCAAGTCCAGGCTCCTGCCGAAATCCTGAGCCCAAGTTTTTCGCTTTTCACGGCGAAGTTGCACGCGCTGGAGGTGATTGGCCCCGCGACGGCCGGGTTTCTTTCCCACGATGCGGCCCAATTGAACAATCTTCTTCACGCTACCGCCTCCAGAATGAAGGGAGCCAGGTCACCGACGTCTCCGGCCCCCATGGTCAGGCACAGGTCTCCAGGCCTTAACACTTTGGCGACCTCACGCGCGGCGCTTTCGCGCGCTTCAAGAAACCGCGCCGAGGCGTGACCGAGTCGAAGCGTTTCTTCCACGATGGAATTTCCCTCCACGCCGGGAATGGGAAGTTCGCGGGCCGCATAAACGGGCAACACGAAAAGCAGGTCACTGGCCAAAAAGGCGTGCGCGAACTCACGGACCAGTTGCTGCGTACGCGAATAAAGATGCGGCTGAAAGAGAACTGCCAGACGCCCCTTGACGATCAACCTTGCGGCCTTTAAAGTCGCCGCCACTTCAGCCGGATGATGGGCGTAGTCGTCGATCACCGTCACACCCATGCGCGTGCCGATTTTTTCCAAACGCCGATTCATGCCGGGGAATGCGGCCAGTCCTTCAGCCACCGCCTCAAATGAAACGCCTTCTTCCAAGGCCAACGCGGCGGCGGCCAAAGCGTTGGAGGCGTTGTGCAACCCCGGAATCCGCAGTTCGATGAGACCCAGCTCCGCACCCGAGCGGCACAGCGAGAAGCGCGTTCCTTCGGCGGTAGCCTCCAAGTTTCGCGCGCAATAATCCCCCGCTGCCAAGCCGTAGGTGC
>JAHFTG010000456.1:0-1627 GCA_023269455.1 Opitutaceae bacterium
ACAAAGTGGATAGCAATTGGACCCGCTCCGTTTCGCCGGGACAGGGCGTGCTGGCCAACACCGCTTCAGCTTGCAACATAACTTTCAGCGGCACCGATTCGGGTCAAGGCCAGATGACGCTCAACGCGGGCTGGAATTTCTTCTCCCCAGACAGTGGCGCATTTTCGGACTGGAACAACATCCTCACTAACTGCAACGTCATCTCCGGACCATGGACCTATGACCCCTCGCTCCAAACTTTGGTTGCCGCCGGCTCGTTGAGCCCCGGCATCGGATATCTCATGGAAGTCCAGAACGCCTGCACCATCGTGGCCACAAGCCACTCTTCAACTGTGATGACGACCCCCCCCGCAGCCCCTGCCACCGCTCCGGTTCCGGCGCCATCGCCAGTCGCCACGCCAACGCCTTCGCCCGCTCCGGTTCCGCCAGCCGCGCCCGTGAGCAATCCGCCCACCCAAACCCCGACGACACCTCTCGCTCCAAGCCCCGCTCCAGATTACACTAATCAGACCGTCTCCTGCGATGGCAACAGCCCCGGCGATTACCAGAATTACAATGCCACTCGCGATGTCTGCGTCAATGATTGCAAGGCCGGATATACGTGCGAATCCAACTGCGTGTGCGTGGCCACTCTGTCATCCATGCCTTCCGTTCCAACCCAAACGCCTTCTACTCCGTCGGGTTATGCTCCACCCACCACCGGCCCCGGCTATGTTCCGCCCGGCTCTGGATGAATATGAATCTTTGATGGTGATGATATGGTTTCCAAGAACGGCGTGTTCCTGATTCTGCTGCTGGCCGGGCTGCTGCTCACGGCCGGCTGTGTTTTCCCTCCCGGCACGCCGCCTTCATCTCCGTCCGTCGCTCCATCCGCGCCTTCGGCCAACCCGGCTGCTGGCCAGCCCGCTGCGCAGTCAAATCAGGCCTCTTCTCAATCCCCCGCCGCGTCAAACCAGCCTTCGAGCGGCGACATGCATCCCTTGGTCCCGGCTTCAGCGGCCACCCCACCTTCCAATATTCCCGTGTTTCCCGCTCCCTCTGCGCCGAACGGTTCTGCCTCGCCAGCCGACGCTTCAAAATCCGGCACCTCCGCCGCTCCATCGCCCTCTGCGGTTCCAACCGCTCCTTTAGTGCCCCCGTCCGCTCCGTCCAATGCTTCGGCCAGCGGCAACGACTCCCAATACGGCTACAAGGGCGGTGTCCCGTTCGGCGAAATCACATTCCCCCATCCCACTTCCATGGCTGACCCCTCCGCCTCCATCCCCGGCGCATGGCGCGTGTATTCCTCGCGCATCTTCTATGATATCGGCGGCGCGGGCGGGATGAGCGGGGCGGGCAGCAGCCAGACCTTGAATCTGGACCCGTCCGGCACATGGACCTATGGCAGTTCGTCGGGCACCTACTCGGTGGCCTCCATCCGCGATGCCGACTGGGCGAAATGGAAAGTGGATTCATACGGACCAGCCTACAAAATCGTGCTTGACAACTGGGACGGCGTCGGCGCGGACGGGCCGATCGAAGTCAGCGGCACGAGCGCGGATTTCATCTGGGTGTTCTATCACGTCGCGCCCCCGGCTACGAATAATCCCGGCAGCGTCCAGACCAAGTTCGGGCACTAGGAGGCCGG
>JAHFTG010000456.1:1637-2087 GCA_023269455.1 Opitutaceae bacterium
TTTTTAAGAAGATGAATCGCGCCGATTTTTTCGCTTTTCTTCCGGGCCGGAATCCGCTCTATCCCGCCCCGCCGAAGTATCCAATGGTCATCATGGCCAGCACGAAGAGGGTGATGGCCACGAAGTCCCAGTCTCGCAGGTGTAAGTAATGCGCCAGCAACAGCCCGACGCGCGCGACCGGCGTGAGCAGGAGCACGGCGACGCCGATGGAGATGAGCGCTTTTCCGTCCGCCTGGAGGGAACCTCCGGGGGGCGTCAGAAGCCAGAACGCAAGGCCGGCCACGAACAGGACCCCGGACGCCGCCACCCCTAGCCAGAGCAGCCGGCCGACGACCTCCTCAATCTGGTAGTTAGAATCCAAGGTTCACACCCAATCCCTGCATCAGCATGCGCATGGCCGTATAGAACAGCACGGCCACGAAGAGAATTTTCAAGTGGCGGATATCCACC
>JAHFTG010000107.1 GCA_023269455.1 Opitutaceae bacterium
GATGACTACAGCATTACCCTGGACCTCAATCCTAAGGTCACTGAATTCGAAGGGTTTATCGAGTATGGTGGTCAAAGCGCCGCCTTGGTATCAACGCCATCTGCGATCGTCGGTGGCTTTGGTTCTTCGACCAGCGTGATCGTGCCCTCCGGCTTCTACCAGCCGATCTTCTCGACCCGTGAGATCACCACAAAGGTCACGGTCTGGGATGGTGCGACCTTGGTCATGGGCGGCTTGACCCGCGAACAGGTCCAAAAGACCAGCAGCAAAGTTCCGGTCTTGGGGGACATTCCCTTCATCGGTCGTGCCTTCCAATCCAAGGGCGAAACCTCGCAGAAGCGTAACTTGCTCATCTTTGTGACCGCCAACCTCGTCAGCCCCGGCGGCTCGCCCAAGAAGCAGCAGTTGAAGAGCGTGGCTCCCGCTTCGATCTTCCAGAATCCGACGATCGTTACCCCGGGTGGCTCGGAATCCCGCGTTCGAGGCAAGTAAGTTTCTATCAAGAAGCTTTCCTCGGTTAAACGCCGTCATCCTTTGGGATGACGGCGTTTTTGTTTGATAGGCTCGGTTTGATATTTGCCAACCCGTCAGCACGCGTTTGGCGTGGGCTATGGCGAAATGGCTTCTTATCGATGGATTTAATCTGGCCTACCGCTGCTTCTTCGCAGTGCCCGAACTGACGCGTGCGGACGGATTTCCCACCAATGCCCTGCATGGATGGGTGAAGTCACTCTGGCGATTGGCGGATCAGGAAAGGCCGACCGCAACTTTGGTTTTTTTTGATCTGGGTGGCGCTCAAGATCGTCTCGCGTTGCATCCCGAATACAAGGCCCAGCGGGATGAGATGCCCGAGGCGCTCCAAAAGCAGATCGAGCCGCTCAAGGCACTTACCCGCGCGATGGGTCATGTCGGTATCGAGCAGGACGGAGTGGAGAGCGACGACCTGCTGGCATCTCAGGCCGTGGCGCTGGCCGCAGAAGGCCATGAGGTGCTCATCGTGAGCGCCGACAAGGACTTCGCCCAAATCGTGGACGAACGTATTAAAATCCTACTCCCGCCGCCCTCGGCCAATCCTAAGTTGGGCTGGCGCCTCATGGATACAAGCGGAGTGCTGGAGAAGTTTGGAGTGCCACCCGCCCAAATTGCCGATTATTTGGCGCTGGTGGGTGATACATCCGACAACATTCCCGGCATCACCGGAGTCGGCCCCAAGACGGCGGTCAAATGGTTGCAGGAGTTTGGTGGCATCGAAGGCGTCATCGCTCATGCGGCTGAGCTAAAGCCGGAGCGCTTTCAGGAAGCCGTGCGTGTTGGGGCAGATAACCTCCGTCGCAACCTGAAGCTGACCACGCTCAACTTGGCTTTACCCACCGTGAAGGCCGAGCTCACCGAGGTTCGCCGTCAAGAGCTTTTCGGGCTGCTGGAATCGCTGGAAATGAAATCCAGTCTGACGGAAGCGCGCTCACGCTATGAGCAACCTGAGTTGCTGTTTTGATCGATAGAGGGAACGGCCTTCCGCCGACTGAATCGCCGAGGCCTCCCTACGATTTAACCGCATCGCCGTCTTCCGGCGCGAAGATATAGCCTACGCCGTGCACGGTGCGGAAACTGTCCAAGTTGAGGCCGTGGCGTTTGAAAAGATCGCGCACCTTGACGATGTATTGGTCGAGGGAGCGGCTTTTCACGTCGGCATGCATGCCCCACACCGCATGGATGAGAGCTTTGCGGGGGATGACGATCCCGCGGTTTTCGTTGATGTGGGCGAGAATACCCAATTCCTTGCGACCAATTTTTTCGCTTTTGCCCTTGGGGAATTCGATTTCCAGGCGAAGCGGCACGACGCGAGCGCCGCAAAATTCAAAAGGTTCGTCCATGACCCGCACATTTTTCGTGAGGTTCATGTCACGCGTCGATTCCGAGCGACGCAGCACGGCGCGGATGCGTGCGACGAGTTCGGGGAAGCCAAAGGGCTTGGTGATATAATCGTCGCCGCCTAATTCAAAGCCCCGGACTTTGTTAACCTCCAAGGCATTCCCGGTCAGGAAAATCGTGGGCACGAGGATATCGTTGCTTTTGAGGTCTTCGAGCAGGGCGAAGCCGGTCTGATCGGGCAGGTTGACGTCGAGCAGCAGCAGGTTGGCGAAGTTCTTTTTTAAGAAACGCAGGGCGAGGGCGCCCCGATTGTAAACCTGGGTTTGCATGCCGGCTTCCTCGAGGTGTATGCAGATCAATTTGGCCAGTTCTTCCTCATCTTCGACGATGAGAATCAAAGGTTTGGGTTCAGCGCGCATGGAAAGATTTAGATCGGGACGGCAATCGTTTAAAAAAGAGCACGAGTGAATTTTTACAAATGGAGCGCTCTTGTCAAAAGAAACGTCCAACGCGTTTACGGCGGGTGTGAACGGAGAATAGACTTGAAGGCCATTCGTGCGGCGTCTCCCTTGGCCGCGTGTCTGCCAATGCTCCCCTGCTCATGCTCGGTCTGCCGAAAGGCAGTCTGGAGGAATCCACCAAGAACCTGTTTGCCAAAGCAGGTTGGAAAATCACCACGAGTTCACGCTCTTACAAGCCGTCGATCGACGATCCCGAGCTTGATGGACGTTTTGTTCGTGCCCAAGAGGTGAGCCGCTACGTCGAACATGGGTTCTTCGATTGCGGCCTGACCGGCTACGATTGGGTACAGGAAAACAATTCCGACGTCGTCGAGGTGTGCGACCTTGTTTACAGCCGCGCTTCGACATTGAAGTCGCGCTGGGTGCTCTGCGTGCCTGAGGATTCGTCGGTCAAGACGGTGGCTGATCTCGCCGGCAAGCGTGTCGCCACCGAGCTGATGAATACGACCAAGCGCTACTTTGCCGAAAAAGGCGTGGCCGCCGAAGTCGAGTTTTCCTGGGGCGCCACCGAGGTCAAGGTGCCCGACCTCGTCGATGCCATCGTGGACATCACCGAGACGGGTTCATCGCTGCGCGCCAACAAGCTTCGCATCGTCGATACGCTGCTCTACACGAACACCAAGCTGATCGCCAACAAGGCCAGCTGGGCGAATCCCGCCAAGCGCAAGAAAATCGAAACCATCGCACTGCTTCTTCGTGGTGCGCTCGAAGCCGGCAGCAAAGTCGGCCTGAAGCTCAATCTGCCCAAGGCGTCGCTCGACGCGTTGCTCAAGGCGCTGCCTTCGCTGCGCAACCCCACGATTTCGCCGCTGAGTTCGCCGGAGTGGGTTGCGGTGGAAACGATCATCGATGAAAGTGTCGTTCGCGAAATCATCCCGCAACTCAAGGAACTCGGGGCCGAAGGCATCGTCGAGTATCCGCTGAACAAAGTGGTTTATTAAGCGTTAATCCTGCCATGCCCAAGCCCTCGTCTAAACCCAAGACCGTCACGCTCGGCCTTCTCCAGCACGCCTGCTCGGCCGACCCGAAAGCTAATCTCAAGAAGACTCTTTCGCTCGTCGATCAGGCGGCGAAAAAGGGCGCGCAGATCATCTGCACGCAGGAGATGGTGACTTCGCAGTATTTCTGCCAGAGCGAGGAACACCGATTCTTCGATCTGGCCGAGCCCATCCCCGGGCCTTCGACGGCGGCTTTTCAGAAGGCGGCCAAGAAGCATGGCGTCGTCATCATCGCCTCGCTGTTTGAGAAACGTGCTTCCGGTCTTTATCACAACACTGCGGCCATCATCGATGCCGACGGCAAGCTGCTGGGCATCTACCGGAAGATGCACATTCCGGACGACCCTCTTTTCTACGAGAAGTTTTACTTCACGCCCGGCGATACTGGCTTCAAGGCATGGGATACCAAGTTCGGGAAGATCGGTGTGCTTATTTGTTGGGATCAATGGTATCCCGAGGCCGCGCGTCTCACTGCCATGCAGGGAGCAGAGATTTTGTTTTATCCCACGGCCATCGGCTGGCACCCGGCGGAGAAAAAAGAATACGGCGTCAACCAGCACGGTGCTTGGGAAACCATCCAGCGTTCGCATGCGGTGGCCAACGGCTGTTACGTCGCGGCGGTCAATCGCATCGGCCACGAAGTCATCGATGGCGTGGGTGGCGACGGCCTTGAGTTCTGGGGCCAGACCTTTGTCGCCGGCACGAGTGGTCAGATTCTCGCCAAGGCGAGCATCGACAAAGAGGAAGTTCTCATCGTCCCGTTGGAGCTTGGCAAGGTGGACGTGACCCGCACGCACTGGCCGTTCCTGCGCGACCGGCGCATCGACGCCTACGGTGATTTGACGAAGCGTTTCATCGACTGAGCATGGCCTCAAAAAAATTGAAGGAGTCGCCTGCTGCACTCGGTTTTCGCATGCCCGCCGAGTGGGCGCCACAGACGGCCATCTGGCTTTCGTGGCCGCACAAGCACGCTTCGTGGCCCGGCCAGTTTCGCCCGATTCCCTATGTGTTCGCCGGGATTGTCGCGCAGATCAGCCGCTTCGAGGAAGTGCGCATCAACATCGCGGCGCCGCTTCAAAAACGTGCGTGGTCGCTCATCACGAAGGCCGGCGCCGATCTCACGAAAGTCACTTTCTATGATCATCCGACCAACGACGCCTGGTGCCGCGATCATGGTCCTATTTTCGTCAAAAACGAGAAGACCGGCGAACTCGCAGTGACCGATTGGGTTCACACCGCGTGGGGCGGAAAATACCCGCCCTACGATCTCGACAACACCATCCCGCCGCTCGTGGCGAAGAAACTGAAACTGCGCCGTTTTGAGAACGACATGGTCCTCGAAGGTGGCTCCATCGAGGTGAACGGCGAAGGCCTGCTCCTCACGAGCGAGCAATGCCTGCTCAACAAAAACCGCAACCCGCACCTCACGCGTGAGCAGATCGAGCAGAACCTTAAGGACTACCTCGGCATCAAGCAGGTGTTGTGGGTCGGCGATGGCATCATCGGCGACGACACCGACGGCCACATCGACGACATCACGCGCTTCTACAAGCCCGACGGTTTCATCACCGTTACCGAGCCGAACAAGCGTGACCCGAACCACGCGATCCTCGCGGAAAACTCCGCACGCCTCGCGGCTTTCCGCACGCCGAAGGGAAAGAAATTCGACATCGTCGAGCTGCCGATGCCGAAGCCTTTTGCGTTTCAAGGGCAGACGGTGCCGGCGAGCTATGCGAATTTTCTCATCATCAACGGCGCGGTGCTTGTGCCGAATTTCCGCCAGAAAAAACCCGATGCCGAGGCCAACGCGCTCATCGCATCGTGTTTTCCGGACCGCGAAATTATCCCGGTGGATTGCTACCATTTGATTTGGGGGCTGGGCACGCTGCATTGCATCTCTCAGCAGCAACCCGCGTGAGTTCGACTTTCCTCTTTCATGAAAACGCTTTCCGCCTTCCTTTTGTCAGTCGTCATGGTTTTTACGTTGGCCGGTTGCGGTTCGGTTGGCTCTGATTTCACGAGCAACGTCCGCGAGAAGTTTGACGGTCCGAGCTACCACACGAAGACCGTGTCGGCTGATCCTCGGTCCGTTTTCGATGCGGCCAAGCAGTCTCTTGATAAAGTTGGATTTCGTTTTGTGAGCGGCGGCGCCGCGCAAGGGCGCATCCAGGCGCTCAGCGATCTGACGGCCAGTGATTCTCTCAAGGGAACGCGGCAACTTTCGATGAAGGTTAGACTCAGTCCAGTCGCTGCCGGCACTGCAGTCGCGGTGCTCATCACCGAGCAGATCGAGGACGATTTCAACAAAGGCGCGGGGCAGGCCACCGAGACAACGTTGCGCGAAAGCCCGCTTTACGAGGCGTTTTACCGGAGTATCGAGCAGGCGCTGGCGGCGAAGTAAGCCCGTCTTTTTTTGAGCGTTCGTCGAGGGAGGCGCCGGATTTTGCGCTTGCGACGGGGTGGGGCGTTCGGCGATGGTTTACCTTCGCGGTATTTTGTCGGTTTCGGTCGGTGTCGCCGCGACGCTCCCATCGACCCTCAACGTCAGTCTAACCATCAACCAACGATCCCGTTTACGCGGGGTCATCACGGAAGATCGGCGCTTTGGAGTAAGCGACGGTATTTCGTCTGTTCATAATGAGTTCTGTAATGCAAGAGCTGCTCGCTCAATCCTCCTTCGATAAGCTTAAAGAAGGCGCTATCGTCCCCGGTGTTATCACCGAAATCCGCCAGAATGACGTGGTCGTTGACATCGGCGGCAAGTCCGAAGGCGTCATTCCCGCCAACGAGTTCATCGACATTGGCGAACTTCAGATCGGTTCCACCATCGACGTTTACGTCGAGAAGCTCGAAGACAAAGGCGGCGCCCCCGTCCTCTCTTACGACAAGGCCGAACAAAAGAAGAACTGGGATAACATCCTCACCAAGTTCCCCGAAGGCTCCATCGCCGCGGGTCGCGTCAAGGCCAAGGTCAAGGGCGGCCTGATCGTTTCGATCGGTGTCGATTCCTTCCTCCCCGCCTCGCACATCGACATCCAGCCGCCCAAGAATCTCGATCAATACGTCGGCCAGACCTACGATTTCAAGGTTCTCAAAATCAATCTCGACCGGAAGAACATCGTTCTCTCCCGCCGCGAGCTCATCGAGGAACAGCGCACCAACAAGCGCAAGAACCTCCTCGACTCCATCCAGCCCGGCCAAGTCCGCAAGGGCGTGGTCAAGAACATCACCGACTTCGGTGCGTTCATCGACCTCGACGGCATGGACGGTCTTCTCCACATCACCGACATGAGCTGGGGCCGCATCACGCATCCCTCCGAGCTCCTGAAGCAGGGTGAAGAGATCCAGGTCATGATCATCGAAGTGAACCGCGAGAAAGAGCGCGTTTCCCTCGGCCTCAAGCAGACCACCAAGAATCCTTGGGACGAGATCGAGCACAAGTTCCCCGTCGGCGCGAAGGTTCACGGCAAGGTCGTCAACCTCGTTCCCTACGGCGCGTTCATCGAGATCGAGCCCGGCGTCGAAGGCCTCGTGCACATCACCGAGATGTCCTGGACCAAGCGCATCTCCAAGCCCTCCGAGCTCCTCAAGGTCGGTCAGGAATTGGACGCGGTTGTCCTCGGTATCCAAAAGGAAGACCAGAAGATTTCCCTCGGTCTCCGCCAGCTCGAGCCCAATCCGTGGGACATGGTCCGCCACAACTATCCGCAGGGCGCCCGCGTCCACGGCAAGGTGCGCAACATGACCACCTACGGCGCCTTCATCGAACTCGAAGAAGGCATCGACGGCATGGTTCACGTCTCCGACATGAGCTGGACCCGCAAGATCAACCACCCGTCCGAAATGCTCAAGAAGGGCGACGAAGTGGACGCCATCGTTCTCGATGTCGATGCTTCCCAGCAGCGCATCAGC
>JAHFTG010000410.1 GCA_023269455.1 Opitutaceae bacterium
CCGGGCAGATGCACGCGAAAATCCTTCAACTGTGACGGCGTCACGCGCCCGCCCATGATACCCGGCGGCAATGCGATCGTGCCGTTGGCGTCAGCCACCACACCCGCCACGAGGCTCATCCGCCGCTCGAGTTCCGTCTCGGTAAAAAACTCCACGGCCACGACAGATTTCACACGTTCCCTCCAAAGAGCCGGCAGATCGGCGGCGCGAGCGGAGGCGCACATGAGCACGGTGGTTAGAAAAAAAAACACGCGAGCACGGCGGCACGGCGAGAGCAAGGCGGAGACAGTTTTCATGATTTTGGACGGAGCACGCGATTGGATACTTGGCGGTTAAACCTCGATTCGATCAGCACGGGTTCTGCCTTCTCGGCCAGCGCCTCGTAGAGCCGCTTCGCCGCCTCCAGTGACGTGATCGGCTCGTTGTTAATCCTGGTGATAACATCGTTGCGGCCCAGCCCGGAGACGGCGGCAGGAAAACCATTTTGCACGCCCGTCACGAGCAGTCCATTGGCGTCCTCCAACTGGTTCTCGCGCGCGTAAGCCCGCGACACTTTGCGGACGGCGAGACCCCATTTCTCGAAGGCCCACGCCTCGCCCTGCCGGCTCTCCAGCTTCTCCGTCACCAGCGCTTGCTCGTTGGTCAGGCCGCTCCGACGCACGGCAATTTTCACCGTCGCCCCGACCGGTTTGCTGGCGATCATGTCCAAGATAGGCGGTAATTGTTCAGGGAAACGTCCATCCACCGCCGTGCCATCAAGCGTGAGCAGGATGTCTCCTGGCTTCAGCCCAGCTTTCGCGGCGGGCGAGCCAGGATCCACATTATTGATGAGCACACCGGTGTTCTGCTTCAGCGAGTAAAACTCCTCCAACCCCTGCAATGGCCCGAAGCCGAGGCCGAGATAGCTGCGCGTGACCGCGCCCGTGCCGCCGTTGGCCCCACCGCGCGCGAGCTCAGCGACGACCCGCTTGGCGACGTTGATCGGGATGGCGAAGCCGAGGCTTTCCGCGCCATCGTTCCCTCGCGAGTTGATGCCCACCACGCGGCCGTCCTCGGTCACCAGTGGCCCGCCGGAATTACCGGGGTTGATGGCGGCGTCGGTCTGCAGCCAAGTGTTAAATAGGCCCGTCTCATAGCCGTTGATGCTACTGAGCCCTTCAATTGATCTCCGGTTGTTCGAGATGATGCCGCGCGTGACTGTGCGCGTGAGCCCGTAGGGC
The DNA here is from genome assembly GCA_023269455.1 of Opitutaceae bacterium. Classification (GTDB taxonomy): domain Bacteria; phylum Verrucomicrobiota; class Verrucomicrobiia; order Opitutales; family Opitutaceae; genus Rariglobus. Next base: position 1,221 of record JAHFTG010000410.1, read on the forward strand.
GTGCCCACGGCATAGACCGGGTCACCCGGCTGCATTTTTTCTGAATCACCCAAATCGGCATGGGAAAATTTCAGCCCGCGACGTTTCAGATCGGTCAGGTCAAGCTGGAGCAACGCAAGATCAGTCCAATGGTCCCAACCAACGAGCCGGGCGTTCACACGTTCCAAGTTGGCGAGAGTGATGTTGATGTTCTCCGCACGCGGGCTGGCGACATGCGCGTTGGTCAGAATGAAGCCGTCACCATTCAGGACTACCCCCGAACCGATCCCCCCCGTGTAGCGTTTGACGCCCGTTTCGAACGAAACTTCGCGCACATCAATCCGCACCACCGCGTCGAGCAAACGGTTGAAACCGCGCGAGGTGGCAGCGGACGCAGCGAGGGGCAGGGCAAGCAGGAGGTAGAGCAAGCGCACGGCGGACAGCAAGCGCGCTTCCCTCCTGATGACAAGTCGCAAGGCAAAAATATTTCTCTTCCCAATTCCTCCCGCCGCGCCACGGGGCGAACGCGAGCAGTGCGCGTTGACGAGACTCATCGCTCGCAGCCATTCGGAAGACGCGAGGCGTTTTCGCCTAAACATATCCCTTCCATCTATCCATACCCACCGGGTGAGCGGGCTGAAGGCGTAAATCGAGCTTGGCTCCACCGCGCCCGGCGGGGCATAAGGCGGGCCGCCTCTTCCCGTCTGCGCCAATGCTCGCCTGCGAAAACCTTTACGTTCGTCCGCGTCCCGGCGCGGTGCCACTCGTGCATGGGGCGACGGCGCGATTCGCGGCGGGTGGACTACATGCGCTCATCGGCCCGTCGGGCTGCGGCAAGACCACGTTGCTTAAAGGTCTACTCGGTATCTTGCCGGCGGAGGGGGA
>JAHFTG010000457.1 GCA_023269455.1 Opitutaceae bacterium
AAATTGAAGCCACCGGTGATGCCGTCGATGTCCAGGCATTCCCCGGCAAAGTGGAGGCCCGGAACGATCCTGCTTTCCATGGTGCGGAAGTCGATCTCCTTCAGGCGCACTCCTCCGCAGGTGACGAATTCATCCTTGTTGGTGGTCTTGCCTTGGACTTGGTAGCGGCCGTCGAGAAGCTCGCCGATTAGTGCGGTTTCCTGATCCTTTGGCAGTTGTGCCCACTGGGTGTCGGGCGCGATCCCGGCGGTTTCGACGAGGCGTTCCCACAGCCTGCGGGGAAGCGTGCCGGCAATCTTGTTTTTGACCGTGGATTTTCCGGATCCGCCGCGCAGATGGTTGAGTTGCTCACGGAGATGGCTGACGGAAAGGTTGCCCAGCCAGTTGATTGAAATTTCAAAATGATAATTCTGTTCCTGCAACGCTCGCGCTTCCCAAGCCGAGAGTCGGAGGATGGTCGGCCCGCTCAGGCCGCGGTGGGTGATGAGAACCGGTCCACGCTGCGGTTGGCTTTTGGGCAACGACCGGACGCCGGCGTCCTGGACGGAAAGGCCGGACAATCCATGGGTGCGGGAGTCTGTCAGGTTGAACGCAAAAAGGGATGGGGCGAGCGGTTCGATGGAGTGTCCCAAGCGCTCGATTGATCGCGCAAGCGGCGAGGCTTTGAGAGATCCGGAGGTGATGCAGACCTGGTCCGCGCGCGCGACCGTCCCATCAGTCAGATCCAGGCGGAAGGATCCGTCCGGCTCCACCACCAGGGATTGGAGGCCGGTTTCCCTGCGCAACACCACTCCGGCTTGACGGGCCGCACCCATCAGGCAGTCGATGATCGTCTGGGAATCGTCGCTGGTCGGGAACATCCGGCCATCGGATTCGGTTTTGAGTGGGACTCCGCGCCCGCCAAACCACTGCACGGTGTCCTGTGGCTGCCAGCGGTGGAATGCCCCGCGCAATTCCCGCGAACCCCGCGGATAGTGGCTGGCCAGAATGGCCGCATCGAAGCACGAGTGGGTCACATTGCAGCGGCCGCCGCCTGAAATTTTCACTTTGGCCAAACAGTGGGGAGTGCGCTCGTAGATCGTCACTCGCGCGGAAAAGGAGGCTTCTGCGGCGGTGATCGCGGCGAAGAACCCGGCCGCCCCGCCACCGATGATGGCAATCTCACGGGAATCGGGCGGGGTGGGGGACATGGCGTGGCGAATGACTGCGGGTTCCCGTCGCGGCGGGCAACCCCAAAAACACGCTTGGAAACAGGATGGGGTGTTCCTCCGCAGGAATCCCGACTTGCTAGCTTGCACGGTCGATCCGTCGATAGAGATTGTGGCGTGGGCCGGTGTCGTGCTACCATCGCGGGCAAACCTGAGTCTCCGGCTCCACTCACAACCTTTACAATTCCATGCAACAGCTTACACCCCAAGGACAAAGTATCATCAACGACATTGCCGGTCGTTACAATCTCAGCCACGATTCCGCGGTGCGGATGCTCGTCGCTGTCAATCAGGGTGGCGGCACCATGGCGCAGTTCAGCTGTCCGGAGCTTGGCAGCGGTCAATGGATGCGCGGCGGAATGACCATGGTGAGTGACATGTTCAACCATGGCCTCAAGAACTCGGTGAACAACCTGTGCGGCGAACTTTCCAACGCCTTGGCCAACCAGCAGATCTTTCAACCCGCGCCGCAAGGCAGCGGTGGCGGCGGCAACAACTGGTGGCCCGGCGATCTGGGCAGTCCTTCGAGCAGTGGCTCGCAAAACCAGACGCGGTACGCGTATTTTCCACAAGCCCGCCGGCTGGCGATCCAGCGCGACGGTGAAGTGTCCGTCTTCGACACGTTGAACCATCAGATCGGAGGCGTGAGCCAACAACAGGGCGGAGGCAGTTCGTTGACCTTCTCCAGCCAGTTCGGCACCATTTCCTCGCGGGATCTGCCGCTCGTTTCCGGCCCTGGCCTGCAATCCGGAAGTGCTCCGCAACCCCACAATCCCGCTCCTGCGAACTTCGCTCCGGCACCCTCGAATTCAGCTCCCACACCGCAGAATCCGCCGTCGAACTCGTCCGGCCACGGGGCCGGAGACATCCTCACG
>JAHFTG010000005.1 GCA_023269455.1 Opitutaceae bacterium
GTGCCGGTGAAGCACTCTTCGATGACCTTGTGCGAGATGCCGATAGCCTCGAAAATCTGCGCGCCGCGATAGCTCGCGAGCGTGGAGATGCCCATCTTGGCCATGATCTTGAGGAGGCCGGCGTCGATGGCGGTCTTGTAGTTGAGGCGCGCCTGCTCGGCGGAGACGGGCTTGGCGGTCTTCCCGGCGGTGGCGAGATCGGCGACGATTTCGAGCGCGAGGTAGGGGTTGACGGCGTTGACGCCGAAGCCAAGGAGCGTGGCGAGGTGGTGGACGTCGCGGGCCTCGCCGGTTTCGGCCACGAGGTCGCACTTCATGCGCAGACCGGCGCGGACGAGTTGCTGATGCACGGCGGCGGCGGCGAGCAGCATCGGGATGGCGGCGTGCGTGGCGGTCGCACCCTTGTCGGAGATAAGGATGACCTTGGCGTCGTTTTGCTCGGCGGCGGCTTGGGCGCGCACGGCGAGGTCCTTCACGGCGGCTTCGAGAGCAGCGGGGCCCTTGGTGGCATCGAACAACGCACTCAGGCGGACAACGCGGTTCTTGAGTGAGGGCACGTCGAAGAGCGCGGACACCTCGTGATCGAGGAGGACGGGCGAATCGAGTTCGACGAAGCCGCTGGTCTTGGGGAACTCCTCGAACAAGCCGAGGCGTCCGCCGAGATACATGGTGAGCGACATGACCGCTTTTTCGCGGATGGAATCGATGGGCGGGTTCGTGACCTGCGCGAAGAGCTGCTTGAAATACTGGTAGAGCAGGCGCGGACGGCGCGAAAGGACGGCGAGAGGGGTGTCGTCGCCCATCGAACCGGTGGGCTCAAGGCCTTCGGCGAGCGGGGCGAGCACGAGTTCCTGTTCGTCGTTGTCGTAGCCGAAGGCGATCTGCGCGGCGAGCGACGGCGCGGAGGGCTCGCCGGCGACGGGTGTCTTGGCGACCTTGTGCAGGTTGACGAGATGGTCTTCGCACCACTGCTTGAAGAGCGGATCGGCGGAAAAGCGGGCCTTGATCTCTTCGTCTCGGTAGAACTTCTTCTCGACGAGATCGAGGGCGATCATGCGGCCTGGCCCGAGGCGGCCGGCTTCGACGACCTTGCCGGGGAAGTCGTGCACAAGGCCGGCTTCGGAGGCGAGGATCACGTAGCCGTCGTCAAATATCTTGTAGCGCGCGGGGCGCAGGCCGTTGCGATCAAGGGCGGCGCCGATGGTGCGGCCATCGGTGAACACGACGGCGGCGGGACCGTCCCACGGCTCCATCATGCAGGCGTGGTAACGGAAGAAGGCCTTGGTTTCGGGGGTGAGCTTCTTGTCCTTCTCCCACGCGGGCGGCATCATCATCATGGTCGCGTGCTGGGGATTGCGACCGCCGAGGGTGATGAGCTGGAGGGCGTTGTCGAAGGTGGCGGAGTCGCTCATGCCGGGCTGGACGAGCGGCTTGAGGTCGTGGAAGCGTTCGCCCCACACGCCGTAGGCGGTGCTGCGCTCGCGGGCGCGCATGAGGTTGCGGTTGCCGCGGATGGTGTTGATCTCGCCGTTGTGCGCCATCATGCGGAACGGGTGCGCGAGATGCCACGTGGGGAACGTGTTCGTCGAGTAGCGCTGATGGAAGATCGCAAACGCGGTGGTGAACTTCGGCGACTTCAGATCGACGAAATACTTGCGGATCTGCGAAGGCGTGAGCAGGCCCTTGTAAACGATGGTGCGCGAGGAAAACGAGCACACGTAGAAGCCTTCGATCTTGGCCTCGAGCACCTGGCGCTCGGCGGAATTTTGCGCGAGGAAGAGTTTGCGCTCAAATTCGTCGTCGGAGACCTCGTCCTTGCGGGCCACCAGCGCCTGCACGGTCAGCGGCTGGGTTTCCAAGGCCTTGCGGCCGAGACAGGAGGAATCGGTGGGCACGTCGCGCCAACCGAGCCACACAAGACCCTCTGCCTTGATGGCGGCTTCGACGATCTTCTTGGCGTGGGCCTGCGCGTATTCGTCGGCGCGAGGCAGGAAAATCATGCCGACGCCGAGATCGCTGTCGCGGAAAAGGGGCTTCTTCTTGGCGGCCAGATACTCCTTGAAGAGCTCGACGGGGAGCTGCGTGAGAATACCCGCACCGTCGCCGGTCACGGCGTCAGCGTCGATCGCGCCGCGGTGGGCGAGCGCCTTGAGGGCCGTGAGCGCGCGATTGAGAACGTCGTAGGAACGTTCGCCGGTCAGCTTCGCGATGAAGCCGACGCCGCAGGCATCGTGCTCCTGGTCAGGAGTGTAGAGAGGAGACGGGATGATCTTGGCCATGGGAAAATCGAGCTGGGAAAGTTGAAAGTCTGGACGAAGAAACCGGGGAGCGAATGGCGGCGGAAACGGAAAGAGGAGCGGGCTGCGAAAAAAAGGCCGGTCACGCGGATGCGAGAGCCGGCCCAAGAAGATATGCTTTGGAGGCCTCGAAAATCAGAAGAAGCGGATGGTTTTGGTGGCCATTTTGGCGTGTTCTTCGTCGGAGCAGCCGGCGTTGAGCGGCGCATCGACAGGCTTGTCGTTGGATTTCACCAACGAATTGGAGATGAGATAATTTTCAACCTCTTCGCCGGAGATGTCGGCCAGCATCACGCCATCGATCTCCACGCAGGGGGAAAGAGGCTGGCCGGACTTCTGCACCATCTCCGCGTAGTTGTTGCGGTTGTTGATGATGTCGATGTCCTCGAAGGGCAGGCTGTATTTGCGCATGACCGTGCGAACACCATTGGACCAGCCACAGGACGGTTTGAGATAGGCTTTGATTTTCATGCGTTGAACAAACTTAAGACGGAAAACGGTGCAACTTATAGGAACGGCTTTTGACCGTTCAAGCGAAAGGTTGACCAATTAAAGCATTTTACGGGCCGAGGCAGGCCGTCCGCAGCGTCAAACCTCCGCGAAAAGGCCGTGTTTTGCCAAGATGCCGTTTGAGATTTGAGCCGCCGCCGCCCACGTTCCCCTCGCCCGCCAGCACCCAGAGAGGAAACCGCCGCGCGACTTCTCCCTCATAAAAGACTACCGATGAAAACCATTCTTCTCCTCACCTGCTCCAACATCTTCATGACGCTCGCCTGGTATGGGCAGTTGAAATTCAAGTTTTTTGAGGGCCGGTCGCTATTCTTCATCATTATTGTGTCCTGGGGCATAGCCTTCTTCGAATACACTTTCATGATTCCGGCCAACCGCGCCGGCTATCAGAGCGGCCAGTTCACCGGCTACCAACTCAAGATCATCCAAGAGGTGATCACCCTCGGGGTCTTCGTGGTCTTCGCATGGCTTGTCCTCAAGGAAAAGCTCACATGGAATTATGCGGTGAGTTTCGCGCTGATTATCGCCGCGGTGTATTTCGCGATCGCGTTTAAACCCGCGTCCCCCGGCGGACACTAGCCCGCGGCCGACCACCCATCCACTCGCTCGCACCGGGGGCTCAAAAGACGACCCGCGCGTGAAAAATTTCCCGCCTTTTTAACGCTTGGCTTGCTTCCGCCAACGCGCGCGCTTCACGTTGACAGCCTATTGCAGCGGGGCGGTTGCCCCGCTTCCTAAACCATAAAAACACCAGTTCCTCCCGCATCATGTCCAAAGCCGCTCCCGCCAAAGCCTCCTCTGCCCCCGCCGTCACCGCCGTCGATCCCGCCGCCCGTAAGAACGTCGAGCTCGCCGTCAGCGCCATCACCAAACAATTCGGCGAAGGCTCGATCATGCGCCTCGGTGACAATCATAAGATGACCGTCGAAACGGTCTCCACCGGTTCGCTCGCCATCGACCTCTGCCTCGGCGGCAAAGGCCTCCCCCGCGGCCGCATCATCGAAATCTACGGACCGGAATCCTCCGGTAAAACCACCTTCTGTCTGAGCGTCATCGCCGAAGCCCAAAAACGCGGCGGCCTCGCCGCCTTCATCGACGTCGAGCACGCCCTCGACCCGAAATACGCCCGCGTCGTCGGCGTGAAGTTGGACGACCTCCTCGTCTCCCAGCCCGACTCCGGCGAAGACGCGCTCAACATCACCGAGACGCTCATCCGCTCCAACGCCATCGACGTCATCGTCATCGACTCCGTCGCCGCCCTCATCACCAAAGCCGAGCTCGACGGCCAGATGGGCGACATGACCATGGGCAGCCAGGCCCGCCTCATGTCCCAAGCCATGCGCCGTCTCACCGCCGTGGTGAGCAAGACCAAGTGTATCTGTATTTTCACCAATCAGATTCGCGAAAAAATCGGCGTCATGTTCGGCAGCCCCGAGACGACCTCCGGCGGCCGCGCGCTGAAGTTTTTCTCCTCCATCCGCATCGACATCCGACGCAAAGACCAGATCAAGACCCCCGACGGCAAGATCATCGGCAACCGCACCAAGATCAAAGTCGTCAAAAACAAGGTCGCCCCGCCCTTCACCGAATGCGAATTCGACATCATGTATGACGAAGGCATCTCGAAGACCGGCTCGATCATCGACCTCGGCATCGAGCACAAGATTCTCGAAAAGAAAGGCGCGTGGATCTCCTTTGAAGGCGAACTCGTCGGCCAAGGCCGCGACGCCGCCAAGACCGCCGTGCGCGACAACCCCGCCCTCGCCGAAAAGCTCACCAAGGCGATCATGGACAAAGTCACCGTCACGGGCGGCACCGCCGTCACCGGCGCGGAAGCCGCCGCCGAGTAGTTTATAAATAACTACGCGATTCTCCGCCCTTCAAAAGCCCCGCCGCCTCCGCGACGGGGCTTTTTTTCGGCCGACATCCAGCCTGTGACCGGTTGGGTCCGGCGGGCATTTCGTTTTGCTTTCAAGCGCGCGGCCCGTTGCCTAGGCGGAATGTCCGCCGAAACCATCGCAGCCCTCGCCACACCCGTCGGCACCGCCGCCCTCGCGGTGGTGCGCGCCAGCGGCCCTGATTGCGCGCGACTGGCCGCCGCCATCTTCGGGAAGACTCCCTCACCCCGCATCGCCACCCACGCCGACTACCGCGATGCCGCCGGTCAACTGCTCGACGATGTCGTGGCCACCTACTACGCCGGTCCCCGCTCTTACACCGGCGAAGACCTCCTCGAAATCTCCTGTCACGGAAATCCATTTATAGCACAAAGCATTCTTCAAGATTTGCTTAACCGTGGCTGCCGCGCCGCAACAGCCGGCGAATTCAGCCGCCGCGCCTTCCTCAACGGCCGCATGGACCTGAGCCAGGCCGAGGCCGTCATGGACCTCATTCATGCGCGCAGCCAACGCGCCCTTGCCGCCGCCAACCAACAACTCCGCGGCAGCCTCGGTCGCCACCTCGGCGAGCTCACCGAAGGCCTCCTCCTCGTCCTCGCCCGCATCGAGGCCTACATCGACTTCCCCGACGAAGACCTCCCCGCTGAAGATCGCCAGATCGTCCTCACCGAACTCGACCGCGTTCTACGTGGAACGGCCCGCCTCCTCGCCACCCATCACTACGGCGAACTCCTCCGCGACGGCATCAAAACCATCATCATCGGCGAGCCCAACGCCGGCAAATCCAGCCTCCTCAACCGCCTCGTCGGCCACGACCGCGCCCTCGTGAGTCCCGAACCCGGCACCACCCGCGATTTCATCGAGGAACGCCTCATCCTCGGCCCGCATTGCCTGCGCCTGATTGACACCGCCGGCCTCAATCCCACTCCCGCCGCCCTCGAAAAACTAGGCATGGCCAAAACCCTCGAACGCGCCGCCGAGGCCGACCTCTTCCTCTGGGTTGTGGACGCCACGCTCCCCTGCCCGCCCCTCCCCGCCGAAGTCGCCGCCCGCCTCACACCGGAAAACGCCCTCGTTCTCCTCAACAAATCCGATCTCTCGGGCACGCGCCCCCTCCCCTCGTCCGCACTGCCGCACCTAACCATCTCCGCCCTTACCGGCGACGGACTCCCCTCGCTCACCGAGCACATCACCCGCCTCGCCGACGCGTTTCGCCAAGACCAAGGCGAGGAAATCATCGCCATCAACGCCCGCCACGCTGACGCCCTCCGCCGTGCCACCGAGTGCCTGGAAACCGCCCGCGCCAAAGTCTCTGCCCAAGGCCCCACCGAACTCCTCGCCAGCGATCTCCGTGGCGCTCTCGATGCCTTTGGCGAGATTGCCGGTAAAATCGACAACGAGCGCATGCTCGACCACCTCTTCAAGACATTTTGCATAGGCAAATAAATGGTCAACAATGATTTATAATAAATCACCTTTCGACGTCATCGTCTGTGGCGCCGGCCACGCCGGGTGCGAAGCCGCGCTCGCCGCCGCCCGCATGGGCGCCTCCACCCTGCTCCTCACCGGCAACATCGACACCATCGCCCAGATGAGCTGCAACCCCGCCATCGGCGGTCAAGCCAAAGGCCAGATGGTGCGCGAGATCGACGCCCTCGGCGGCGAGATGGCCATCAACACCGACCTCACCGGCATCCAGTTTCGCCTCCTCAACGAGTCCAAAGGCCCCGCCGTCCAGTCCCCCCGCGCCCAGTGCGACAAGAAAGCCTACCAGTTTCGCCTCAAGCACACCCTGGAGCTCCAACCCAACCTTCAGGTCTTCCAAGCCACCGTCACCGGCCTCGTCTTCACCGGCCAAAAAGTTACCGGCGTCCGCACCAACCTCGACATCGAGTTCAGCGGCCTAACCGTGATCGTCACCACCGGCACCTTCCTCCGCGGACTGATGCACATCGGCCAAAACAAGAACGAAGGCGGCCGCCTCGGCGATTTTAGCGCCAAAACCCTTTCGACCAGCTTCCTTGAGGCCGGCATCGAGCTCCGCCGCCTAAAAACTGGCACCCCCCCCCGCCTCCTTGGCCGCAGTCTCGACTTCTCCAAGATGGAAGAACAGCGCGGCGACGCCAACCCGACACTCTTCGCTTTCTACGACACTCGTGGACCGGAAGACTTGTTCCACGTGGAACAGAACGGCGAACAGCGCATCGGATGGAAGCCCGGCACCAGTCAGATTTCCTGCTGGATGACCCACACCACGGCCGAGACCGCCCAGCTTGTCCGCGATAACCTCTACAAATCCGCCATGTATTCCGGCGAGATCGAGGGTGTCGGCCCGCGTTATTGCCCGAGTATCGAGGATAAATTCGTGCGCTTCGCCGATAAACCCCGGCATCTACTCTTTTTGGAACCCGAAGGCCGCTCGACCAACGAATACTACGTTAACGGCCTTTCCACGTCGCTGCCATTCGATGTCCAGCTCGACATGGTCCATAGTATCCCCGGCTTGGAAAACGCCCAATTGCTGCGCCCCGCTTACGCGGTCGAATACGATTTCGCGCCGCCCACGCAGCTTTATCCGTCCCTTGAATCCAAGAAGGTCGAAAACTTGTTTTTCGCCGGCCAAATCAACGGCACCTCTGGTTACGAAGAAGCCGCCTCACAAGGGCTTCTCGCGGGCGTTAACGCCGTAAACAAGGTTCGCCAGCAAGAGCCGCTCATTATCGGACGCCACGAAGCCTATATCGGCGTGCTCATCGACGATCTCGTGACCAAGGGCACGAATGAGCCATATCGCATGTTTACCAGCCGTGCCGAATACCGACTCCTGTTCAACCACGGCAGCGCCGAGTTGCGCCTGTTTCATCACGCCAAAACCCACGGCTTGGTTTCACCGGCCCGGCTGGCGCGCATGGAAGAAAAAAAACGCCAGACCGAACACTGGATCGAATTCCTCCAGACCCAAAAAGCGCCAGCCGGGCAGGGGACTTATGGCGATGCCATCCGGCGTTCCACCACGGGTAGGGAAGAGATGCCCGCTTTACCAGAGGCTCTTGCCGCCCAGCCCGCAGCCCTGCGCCAGGAAGTCATTTATCGCGTGAGTTACCACGGCTACCTGTCCCGTGAACAACGCCAGATCGACAAGCTCGCCGACATCGAAAAAATAAAAATCCCCCCGCACATCGACTTCCTTCAAGTGCGTGGTCTGCGCAAGGAAAGCGCTCTCAAACTCACGGAAATCAAACCCTATACTTTGGGGCAGGCGAGTCGCATAAGCGGAGTTAACCCAGCAGATATCAGCGTTTTAATGGTTTTAATTGAAGCAGGCAGAGTAGGGGACAAATGATTTAACGCGAACCATCAAAGCCGCCATTACGCAGATGGATGCAGATACAGCCAGTGAGAGCATGCTTCGGTTTTGGAATCCGTGTCTCTGGCTAATCTGCGATTAAAACCCGGGTTTCCGTCGTTTGGATGTCGCTGTAACATTTGTGAAACGGGCCCGAAATCCACTGGGAGCCCACGCCCACTTCGGCTATTGTTACGAATATGGCAGACACCAAACCCAAGAAAATCCTCGTGGTGGACGACGAATCAGACGTAACGGAACTCGTCGCATATCACCTCAAGGCCAAAGGCTTTCAGGTCGAAGTCGTCAACGACCCCAACAGTAGCATCGGCACTGCCCGCTCTTTCCTGCCCGATCTGGTCATCCTTGACGTGATGATGCCCGACCTCAACGGCATCCAAATCTGCCGCATGCTGCGCGCCGATCCGAAACTCAAAAAAGTCCCCGTCATCTTCCTCACCGCCAAAGCCGAGGAAAACGACCGCGTGCAAGGCCTCGAAACGGGCGCCGATGACTATATTTGTAAACCATTTAGCACCAAAGAATTAATTCTTCGCGTGCAGACGATTTTACGCCGCCTTTCGGATGGTGCCACGGAAGAGCCGAAACGCCTGCAAGTCGGCCAGATCGTCATCGATATAGAGCGCCACGAGATCACCATTCACGGCAAGCCCGTCGAGCTCACCGCCACGGAATTCAATCTGCTGCGCCTGCTGATGGAGCGTCGCGGCCGCGTGCAGACCCGCGAACACCTCCTCATCAACGTCTGGAACTACGAGACGGAAATCGAAACGCGCACCGTGGACACCCATGTGCGCCGCCTTCGCGAAAAACTGGGCACCGAGGCTGATTGGATTGAAACGATTCGCGGCGTCGGCTACCGCATGGCCGAACGCAAAGCCCAGGAAACGACATCCTAAGCCAGTCACCGCCTTGGCACGCACGTCCACGCTTAGAGGTTGTTCCCCGTCGGAATTTGCGGCGGATTAACTGCTAAACCGCACCCGCATGTTCATCGCCCTCACGCTTTTTCTGGCCGTCGCGCTGGGCGTGACGCTGCTCAAGCTCTTCAACCACCAACGTGCGGTGCGCAGCCTGCACCAAGCTCTCCTTAAGAAGCAGCCCTTCCTGCGCGAGGATCTGCCCGGCGTCTCAGGCCACTCATGGGATCAACTGTGCGCGCTCAGCAACGACTTGATTGTGGAGGTCGGCCATCTCCAGCAGCTCCGCAACGGCCAGCTCGCCCAACTCGAAGCGACCCTCGGCAGCCTTCAAGAGGCCGTGCTCATCGTCGATGCCAATAACTACATCCTGCTAGCAAACAAAGCATTGCAGGGAATTTTCCCGCGCGCGGTCAACATCCTCGGCCAACGCCTCGAGCTCGTTTTACACAGCGCGGCTTTTCTGAACTACGTCGAGCTGGTCCGGCGTGGCACCGCCCAGCCGCAAAACGAGATCGAGTTCATCGACGGCCCGCAGGCCACCTGGATCGAAGTCACCGGCGCGACCATTCAGACGATCAACGGCCAGAAAGCCCCATGGACGCTTTTCGTGCTCCACAATATCACGAAGCAAAAAAAACTGGAGGCCGTGCGCAAAGATTTCGTCGCCAATGTCTCCCACGAACTGCGCACGCCGCTCAGCGTGATCAAAGGCTACGTTGAAACCCTCGTGGACGGCTCCGAGGACATCCCGGCGTCCGACCGCGCCCGTTTCCTTAAAACCATCCAGCGTCACACCGAGCGGCTCAACTCCCTCCTTGAAGATTTACTGGTTCTTTCCCGCTTGGAATCGATCAATCCCGGACTGCACCGCGAATCAACCGATCTGAATGCGTTGTTCCGCGCCATCATGGACGATTATCGCGCCCGCCCCGCCGGCAAAGAACATCGTCTCGACTTCACCCCCGACGTCGCCGTCGGATCGCTCTTGGTCGATCCGCTCAAGCTCACCCAAGTCGTCGAAAACCTCCTCGATAACGCCCTCAAATACACCCCCAAGGGCTCGACTATCGACCTCTCGGCGCGCCTCAGCAGCTCCACCGAAGTGATTGTCTGCCTGCGCGACAACGGCCCGGGCATCCCGGAAGCGGATCTGCCGCATATTTTTGAGCGTTTTTACCGCGTTGATAAAGGCCGCTCCCGCGAAAAAGGCGGCACCGGCCTCGGCCTGAGCATCGTGAAGCACATCGTCCAGCTCCACGCCGGCCGCGTGTGGGTGGAAAGCACGCAAGGGCAGGGGACCGCCTTCTTTTTCAGTCTGCCATTGCGGACTAATTGAAGACTTAAGCGGTCGCATGCGTTCGCTGTTGAGCCGCGCCGCCTGAACGCGTAACTCATGCGGCCCCTCTTCATGCCGCTGGAAATCGCCCAAGCCCTCACCGCCTCACGCCTCGCCGAGATCCGCGCGCAGCTCTCTCCACTGCTGCCGACCGCAAAACCCATCACTCTAGAGATCGGCAGCGGCCACGGACACTTCCTCACCGCCTACGCCGCCGCCCAACCCGAGCGCTTCTGCATCGGCATCGACTTGATCGGCGACCGGCTCGATCGCTCCGCCCGCAAATCCAACCGCGCCAAGCTTAGTAACATCGTCTGGATGCACGCCGAAGCCACGCTCTTCCTGGAAGCGCTGCCCGCCGACACCGCACTCGCGGAGATCTTCGTGCTTTTCTCCGATCCCTGGCCCAAACGCCGCCATTGGAAAAACCGCGTCATCCAGCCCGAGTTTTTAAGCCTGCTGGCGAGCAGGGCGGGGCAGGGCGCCCGGCTGCATTTCCGCACCGACCACGCCCCATATTTCGAACAAGTTCACGAAATCGTGAATCAACACGCCTCGTGGAAGTTGGATGCGGAAACCGCCTGGCCATTCGAGCTTCCCACCGTCTTTCAGCAGCGCGCCGAGAGCCACCAATCGCTCATCGCAAAAAGAACCTGAGGCGCTTCCGCTCAAAAGTTCCCTAGCGCTTACAATTATTACAAAATTTTCCAGTGGGCTCCCAAGCACGCATGTTACCATCGGGAAACACCATTAGCCGGGGTGATTTCAGTTATTGACGGCGTTTGTCGCGGTTGGCTACATGAACCCTTTCACCCCCTTCCAAGCTTCCTTTTTAGTCAATGTCACGAGTCAAAAAGCTCATCCTTGCCCTCTCCTTGCCAATCACCAGCGCGTCGGTGTTTGCCGGTGAAGAGCATGGCCTGAGCAAGTCGGCTGAAGCGCTGTTTAACATCGGGCCGCTTCCCGTCACCAACAGTATCCTCACGAGCTGGATTGTTTCAGCGGTCTTGATTCTGGCCGTCCGCTTCATCGTCGGCCGCCCGCAGCTCGTGCCTTCCCGCGGTCAGGCCGTGGTGGAAAACTTTCTCGACGGCGTGCGCAATGTCACCGCCCCGGTTGTCGGCACCAAGGTCGCCCCCTACGTATTTCCCCTGCTGATTGGTTTCTTCAGCTACATCCTCATTCAAAACTGGAGCAGCCTGCTGCCCGGCGTAGGCACGGTGATGTTCAAGCATCAGGAAACCGGTGGCGCGTGGAACTGGGTTCCCTTTGTCCGCGCCGGAAATGCCGATCTCAACGGCACCATCGCGCTCGCCGTCGTCGGCATCACGGCCTGGCTGTATTTCATTCTTCGTTACGCCGGCCCCAAGCTCATCCTGAAGGATATCTTTGGCAACAAGGCGACCAAGGGCGAGGTTCCCTCCTTCCTGTATTACGGCCTTTTCGGTGTCTTTTTCGTCATCGGTTTCATCGAGCTGGTTTCGATGATGATTCGCCCCATTTCCCTTTCGCTGCGACTTTACGGCAATGCCTTCGGCGGCGAGTATGTCATCCACACGATGTCGGGGATCACCCGCTGGGCTTTGCCCCTTCCGTTCTATTTCTTGGAATTTCTCGTGGGCCTGATTCAGGCCCTGGTCTTCACGCTGCTCATCAGTGTTTATATCGGCCTCATCTGCAATCACGGGGACGGTGATCATAAGGAAGACCACGACGACGACAAAAAATCCCACTGAGTTTCCTCACTTTTCCGCCGGGAGTGTGACGACTGCACACGGCGGCAACCCAACAAAATCAAATCCACCATGACCATCCACACCATCGCTGAAATCACCGGCAGCATTCAAAGCGGCCTCGGCTGTCTCGGCGCCGCCATCGGCGTCGGCCTCGTTGGCGCTGCCGCCACCGAAGGCGTTGCCCGCAATCCCGGAGCTTCCGGCAAGATCCTCGTCCAGGCCCTCCTCGGCATCGCCTTGGCCGAGTCTGTCGCGTTCTACGCCCTGTTCATCAAGTAAGAGACCTCTTCAAACCGCGGCGCGGCTTTCGCTAGCGCTGCGGTTCATTTTCCAGCCTGCCTTTCACCATGATCTCCCTGCCCGTTCTCGCCGAAGTCACCGGCCAAGTCGCCGAGGCAACCGCCGCCCACGCCGCATCCGTGAATCCTATTACGGACATCACGCAGACGTTCGGCGTGAACCTGCCCGCGATCATCGGGCAGATCGTCAACTTTGCCATCGTCGCGTTCGTGCTCTGGAAGTTCGCCTTCAAGCCCGTCCTCGCGACCCTCGACGAGCGCAAAAAAAAGATCGCCGACGGCCTTCGCTACGCCGAGGAAACCAAGGCTCGCCTTGATTCCGCCCAGCAGGAAATCGCCGATAGCCTCAAGAAGGCGCAAATCGAAGCCGCCGCCATCATCGAGCAGGCCCGCAAGGCTTCCAAGGAAGTCGCCGAGCGCGAGACCGCCGCCGCCGCCGAGCGCGCCAACGGCCTCATCACCACCGCCCTGCAGGCGATCGAGCTCGAAAAACACAAGATGCTCGCCGAGGCCCGCACCGAAATCGCCCGCCTCGTCATCGCCACCACCCAGCGCGTTCTCGCCCAGGAGCTGAACGACGCCGACCGCAGCCGTTACAACGACGCCGCGACCCGCGAACTCACCTCGGTCTAACCCATCATGGCGTCCGGTAAAAAACAAATCACCCAGCTCGCCCAGAAGCTTTTCAAGTTGAGCTTCGTCGATGGCCGCTTCTCAGAAGAGCGCGTCGCAGGCGTGCTGGCCTACGTTGAGAAAAACCCTCCGGCAAAGCCCCTCGCCGTGTTGCGCGCCTACAGCCGTTTGGTCGCCGTCGAAGTCGCCAAAGGCGAGGCCGTCGTCGAGCACGCCGGCCCGGTGAGTGACGCCGCCATTCAGTCCATCGCCGCCGCGATGACCAGCCGCTACCAGCGTCCGATCATCGCAAGTGCACGGCCCAACGCCGCGCTGCTCGCCGGCCTCCGTGTCCGCGTCGGTGACGATGTTTACGAATCCTCCGCCGCCGGCCAGCTCGCCGCATTGTCCGCCGCAGTCTGATTTTTTCCCGCCCCCTGATCCTTTTTTAAAACCAAACCCTCACGTCGCATGTCCACGGTCCTCGAACAAATCGAACAACAGATCGCGAAGCTTTCCACCAAAGCCGTTCGCAAGAACACGGGCGTCATCCGCACGGTCGCCGATGGCGTCGCCAAAATCGACGGCCTCTCCGACGTGATGTATAACGAGATGGTGCTGTTCCCCAACGGCGTCATCGGCATCGCCCTCAATCTTGAGACCGACGAAGTCGGCTGCGTCGTCCTCGGCGACGTTTCCCAGCTCAAGGAAGGCGACCCCGTCGAGACCACCGGCAAGCTCCTCTCCATCCCTGTCGGCAAAGCCCTTCTCGGCCGCGTGGTGGACGCCCTCGGCAATCCCATCGACGGCAAAGGTCCCATCGCCGCCACCGAAAGCTACCCCGTCGAGCGCATCGCTCCCGGTATCATCGAGCGCAAATCCGTTTCCCAGCCGCTCTTCACCGGCATCATGGCCATCGATTCCATGATCCCGATCGGTCGCGGCCAGCGCGAACTCATCATCGGCGACCGCGGCACCGGCAAGACGACCATCGCGATCGACACGATCATCAACCAGGCGAAGATCAACAAGGTCGGCCTCGCGTCCGGCGACCCCAAGTTCCGCCCCGTTTACTCCATCTACGTCGCGGTCGGCCAGAAGAACTCCAATATCGTCCGCACCATCAGCGCCCTTGAGGTCGCCGGCGCGCTGGAGTTCACCGTCATCGTCGGTGCCACCGCCTCCGACAACGCCGCCAACCAATACATCGCCCCCTTCTCCGGCGCCGCCATCGGCGAGTGGTTCATGGAAAACGGCCACGACGCGCTCATCGTTTATGACGATCTCTCCAAGCACGCCGTCGCCTACCGCCAGATCTCGCTCATCCTGAAACGTCCTTCCGGCCGCGAAGCGTATCCCGGCGACGTGTTCTACCTGCACTCCCGCCTCCTCGAACGCGCCGCCCGCCTCGACGGCAAAGGTTCGCTCACCGCGCTCCCCATCATCGAGACCCAGGCCGGCGACGTGTCCGCCTACATTCCGACCAACGTGATCTCGATCACCGACGGCCAGATCTTCCTCGAAACCGATCTCTTCAACCAAGGCATCCGTCCCGCCGTGTCCGTAGGTCTCTCCGTCTCGCGCGTCGGTTCCGCCGCGCAGATCAAAGCCACCAAGCAGGTCGGCGGCAAACTCAAGGGCGAGCTCGCCCAGTTCCGCGAACTCGCCGCCTTCGCGCAGTTCGGTTCCGACCTCGACGCCAAGACCAAGGCCCAGCTCGACCGCGGCGGTCGCATCGTCGAGCTGTTCAAACAGCTCGCGTTCAGCCCCATTCCCATCGAACAGCAAGTCGTCACCCTCTGGGCCATCCAGAAAGGTTATTACGACGGCCTCGACCTCAAAAAAGTCACGGCTGCCTCCGTTTCCCTCCGCGACTTCTTTGCCACCCGCAAAGACGCGCTCCTCACGGAAATCCGCACCAAGGCCGCCCTCGACAAGGATCTCGAAGCCAAGATCGAAGCTGCCATGAACGAGTGGAAGCCCTCCTTCGCCGCCTAACAAATTACGATTTCAGATTTACGATTTACGAATTCACGCCACCCGCGACGCATTGATCGGTTCAATCGTAATTCGTAATTCATAATTCGTAAATTCCCCCATGGCTTCCACACGCGACATCCGCCGACGCATCAAGTCGGTCAAGAACACCCGCCAGATCACCAAGGCGATGGAACTGGTGGCTGCGTCGAAGATGAAGAAGGCGCAACAGGCCGCCCTCGCCGGCCAGCCCTACGCGCACCTGCTCACCAACATGCTCGCCGCCCTGGCCCCGCATGTGAGCGACCAGCTTCACCCCTTCCTCGCGCGCCGCACCGTCAAGACCCGCGGCATCCTCCTCATCACCTCCGACAAGGGCCTCTGTGGACCGCTCAACGCCAATCTCTTCAAGCTCGCCACCGAGATCAAGACGCCCGCGAAGTTCTACTCCATCGGCCGCAAGGGCACCCAGTTTCTCGCCCGCTCGAAACGCGACCTCGTCGCTGATTTTCCCGTGCAGGACCGCGCGCCCTTCAGCGAAGTAAAAGTCGCCGTGGAATTCATCGCCAAGCAGTATCTCGACGGCGTGATCGACACCGTGGAAGTCATCTTCCCGCGTTTCAAAAACACTCTGGTGCAGGAGCCCGTGCTTCGTCCGCTGCTGCCCCTCGACAACCTTCGCGAATACCTCGAAAACTCCCAGCGGCACGGCGGCGTTTTCCAGCCCGATGAAGCCAACCGCAACCAGCCGTTCGAATTCGAGCCCGACGCCAAGACCGTGCTCAGCGCGCTGCTCCCGTTCTACGTCAACCGCGAGATCTATCAGTTCGTCCTGCTGGCCCGTGCCTCCGAGCACAGCGCCCGCATGGTCGCCATGAAGACCGCCAAGGACAACGCCACCAGCCTCGTCGGCGAACTCACCCTCCAATACAACAAGGCCCGCCAGGCGGCGATCACCCAGGAAATCGTCGAGATCGCCGCCGCTTCGTTCTCGGCCGCGTAACCCGTTTTTCAACTCCTTTAACTAAAACCCCCCTCCCACCGTTCATGAGCAACACCGGTAAAATCGTCCAAGTCATCGGCCCTGTCGTTGACGTCCAGTTCGCAGAGAACTCCATCCCGCCCATCTACCAGGCCCTCACCGTCGAATTCACGGTTTCCGGCAAGGCGCAGGTTCTCACCCTTGAGATCCAGCAGCACCTCGGCGAAGGCGTCGCCCGCGCGATCGCGATGTCGTCCTCCGAAGGCCTCGTCCGCGGTATGACCGTTTCCGATACCGGCGCGCCCATCTCGGTGCCCGTCGGCGAAGGCATCCTCGGCCGCATCTTCGACGTCACCGGCAACCCCGTGGACGGCCGTGGCCCCGTGCCCCACACCAAGCGCTACCCGATCCACCGCCCGGCCCCCGCGCTGGCCGATCAGGACACGAAAGCCACCATCCTCGAAACCGGCATCAAGGTCATCGACCTCATTTGTCCGTTCATCAAGGGCGGCAAGGCCGGGGCGTTCGGCGGCGCCGGCGTCGGCAAGACCGTCGTCATTCTCGAACTCATCAACAACATCGCCAAGGCCCACGGCGGTTACTCCGTGTTCGCCGGCGTCGGCGAGCGCTCCCGTGAAGGCAACGACCTCTACCACGAAATGTCCGAGGCCGGCGTCATCGACCAAAAAGATTTGTCGAAGTCGAAGGTCGCGCTCGTTTACGGCCAGATGAACGAACCGCCCGGTGCCCGTATGCGCGTCGCCCTCTCGGCGCTCGCCATGACCGAGTATTTCCGCGACGAGAAAAACCAGGACGTGCTGCTCTTCATCGACAACATCTTCCGTTTCTCGCAGGCCGGCTCCGAAGTGTCCGCCCTCCTCGGTCGCTCGCCGTCCGCCGTCGGTTACCAACCCACGCTATCCTCCGAGATGGGCCTCCTCCAGGAGCGCATCACCTCGACGAAGAAGGGTTCCATCACCTCCGTGCAGGCCGTTTACGTGCCCGCCGACGATTTGACCGACCCAGCGCCGGCCAACACCTTTGCCCACCTTGACTCGACCATCGTGCTTGAGCGTTCCATCGCCGAGCTCGGTATCTATCCGGCCGTCGATCCCCTCGCTTCCGTGTCGAAGGCTCTTGAGCCCTCCATCGTCGGCGAAGAGCACTACAAGGTCGCCCGTGAACTCCAGCGTGTTCTCCAGCGCTACAAGGATCTCCAGGACATCATCGCGATTCTCGGCCTCGACGAGCTCTCCCCCGAAGACAAGCAGACCGTTTACCGCGCCCGTAAAATCCAGCGCTTCCTCTCGCAGCCCTTCGCGGTCGCCGAGGTGTTCACCGGCGCGCCCGGCAAATACGTCCCTGTCAAGGAGACCGTCCGCGGCTTCAAGATGATCCTCGATGGCGAGCTCGATAACGTGCCCGAAGGTGATTTCTACATGAAGGGTGGCATCGACGAGGTGATCGCCGCCTCCGCCAAGAAGTAACCTTTGTTGAGGTAGCGAGTAGATAGGAGCGAGTAGCGAGCATCAGCCCCTCCCAAATCCGATCTACTCGCTACCCACTACTCACCACTCGCTACTTCTCCCCCGCCCATGGCCCTCACACTCGAAATCGTCACCCCCGAAGCCCGGGTTTATTCCGACACCATCGACACGGTCGTCATCCCCACGACTGCGGGCGAGATCGGCATTCTACCCGGCCACATCGCGCTGGTCGCGCAAGTGGCCGAGGGCGAGCTGCGCGTGACCAAGGACGGCAAGCAGCTCATCCTCGCGGTCGGCGGCGGTTTTGTGGAGATCGACCGCGACAAGATCTCCGTGCTGGCCGAGCAAGCCATCAACGTTGAAAAGATCGACGTGAGTGCCGTCGAGATCGCCCTCAAACGCGCCCAGGATGCCTTAAAAGAAAAGAGCACGCTCGATCCCGCCCAAGTCGAAAGCCTCGAAGGCGTGGTCCGCTTTGCATTCGCCCAGCTCAGCGCCAAACGCCGCGGACGGTAAGCCCTCCATCCCGCAAGGATTTCATCCCAGCAAGCGCGCGTCTTAATCGACCGCGCTTTTTTGCGGACAAAATCTTTCTTAATACCGCACGCTGCGGCCGAAGTAGCTGAGCAACCAGTATTCCTTCCAGACGCGGTAGCGCCCTTCGTGGCTGATCTTGCCATGCTCCTCGCGCTCCGCGTGCGGAAAGAGAAAACCAAGCTCCGTGTTGATCTGCTCCAACTCGCGCTGCTGGTGGTTCAGATCGTTCAGCGGATCGGTCGTCCACGGCGTGACCATCTCGTTGCCATGCGCCAACCGCTCCTTGTGTGCCGCCACCAGCTTCGCCAGCGAACGCCGCCAAGGGGTGCGCTCCACCAACCAGTTTTCCGGATAAAATCCGCCGAACGGCAGATAGAGATTATCGGTCACATAACGATAGCCGCTCACCGTGTTCGACGACAGGCCGAAGCACACCGACAATGATCCATTTCCCTGCGGCAAAAACGTGATCTGTGCCCGAATCTTGGCCTCGGCGTCCTGATAAATCGACACGCGCAGATAGAGGCTTGGGCCGACCTCGGCCTTGAGCGCCTGCACCTGCTTGAAGCCGTTTGCGCGGAGCCAATCACGGATTTTCAAGAGCTTGTGATGGGTCGGCCACTCTTCGCCGGAGCTGTTCGCCGTGAAGCGTGGAAACAGTGGCAGCGGGCTTACGCTGAGTGCGTGAATCGCGAGCCAGTTGTAGAGCGTCTCCAGTAAAAACCAGAGCAGGAAAAATCCCAACACCACGATAAAGTAAGGTCGGTCGGTCCAGCCCAGCTCCACGGCCGCCTTTGCCCCGCCGAATGCAAAAATCAACCACCGCAACCACCGGTTAAAAATCGCGATCACCGGCGAGCCGCTGCGCTGGTTCAACTGCGCGAGCAGAAGGAACAGCACCATGCCGGCAAGAAGCGGGTAATCGGGGTCCATGAATGCAAGGAAATCGGGGGATTCGCATCCCCGTTTTCAAGCTGCTAAAAATTACTTGGCGCAGGCGCTTAGCTCAAGCGCACGGGCATGATGACGCAGATGAAACTCTCCAGCGTCTTGAACACGCCGGGGCTTACCTCGTCCTTCACTTCGAAAAACACTTCGTCCTTCGTCAGCGCCTTGAGCGGATCGAGCACGAAGGCCGGATTAAACGCGACCTGAAGATCAGGCCCGCTGTAAGCGATCGCCATCGACTCGTGCGCCTCGCCGAAGTCGGGGCTCTGCGCGGTGATTTCGAGAAGGTTGGAGGTGAGCTTGATCTTCACCGAGTTCGACTTCTCCGAGGTCACAAGCGCGGCGCGGTGGACGCACTGGAGGAAAAGTTCGCGCTCCAGCTTGATGCGCTGGTGCGTCTCCTTGGGGATGACCTGCTGATAATTCGGGTAGTTGCCTTCGACGACCTTCGAATAAAGGTAGATCGAGTCCACCAAGCCGCTGGAGTCTTTATCCGTGTTGATCTGGAAGGACGCGCGGCGGTCATTAAACGCGATTTTGAGCTTCTCCCCCTTGTCCAGCATGCGGGTGAGCTCGGAGACCGTCTTGGCGGGCAGAATGATGCTTCCCGCGCTTTCGGCGGGGACTTCGAGTTCCTTGGAAATCAGCGCGAGGCGGCGGCCATCGGTGGCGACGAGCGAAAGTTTCCCATCACGAAAGTTAAAATACACGCCGTTGAGGATGTAGCGCGTCTCGTCGGACGACTGCGCGTAGGACACGCTCTTGAGCATCGAAGTGAGCTCGGCCTGTTCCAACGTGAACGACTTGTCGTCTCCGAATTCCGGCAGCGGGGGGAACTCTTCCTTGCCGATACCCATGATGCGGAACGTGGAGCCGCCCGAGGTGAGTTTCACCTGGTGGTTAGGCGTGGCGTCGAAGGCGACGTCGAGATTGGGCAGCTCGCGGATGATGGTGGCGAGGCGTTTGACCGGGAGGGTGACGGAGCCGGTTTCCTTTACGTCGGCCTTGATCTTGCAGCGGATGCCGAGATCCAGATTCGTGGTCGTGAGGGAGATGTAGTCCTTCTCAGCTTCGATCAGCACATTGCTCAAGATCGGCATCGTGGCTTTGGAGCCGACGACGTTGAGAACTTGGGCGAGTCCGTTGCTGAAGTGATCGCGGTTGATCTTGAATTTCATGGGAGGCGTGAGCTGAGAAAGGCGGAAGTTAACAAAGGATAAAAGAAAGCTAGTTCAATAAGATATGTTATCAGTCTTATTATAGGCTGCGAGGAAGACCAATAACCCGGCCGTTCCCGCTCGTAAAATCGTGAGCATCGACCTGCGAGGAACTCCATTTTGAGCGACCAGTAAAAGGGCGGTTGTTCACAGCGGGTGAGTTATTGGATGGTTGTTGGACGCTTGCTCCGAGAACGGTTCACACCAACGGCGTGCGCTTGGTGAGGCCATTTTGCCGCCAGTGCCTGATCAAGCCATAGAAGATGTAACCCAAGCAGGCGATGAACATGCCGTATTCCTTAAAGCGGACCACGGCCGCCGCGATCACGATGTAAATGACCCACGTGGTGAGACGCGTTTTGGTGCGGAGGTCGATCTGTTTTCCGCTGGGGTAACGCACCGTGCTTACCATTAGAACGGCAACGAGAAGCAATAGAGGTGGAAGGGCGAGCGTCCAGCGTTCGAGGGACTTGTCGTGCGAAGCCAGATTCAGAAGAAAAAGGACCAGCGCCGCCACGGTTCCGGCGGCGGCGGGCACCGGAAGCCCGATAAAATCCTTATTCGACGGTTTACCTTCG
>JAHFTG010000108.1 GCA_023269455.1 Opitutaceae bacterium
CGCCACCAAGCCCTCGCAACCCACCTCGGCTTCAGCCTCACCAGCTAGCCTGGTGCTCAGTTCCCGCCGCCGTTCCTCATCCGCGACACATAGGCCGTGGAGTTGGCCTCGTATTTTTTGAGCACGTCCACGATCGCCCTCCGATAATCGACCTGCATCGGCACGCTTTCCTCCCAGTAAAGGCACGTGCGGTAGTAATCGTAGTAGTCGCCCGATGAGAAATCATTGATGCCGGCTTCGGCAATGTTGCGCATGGTTCGCATCATGTCTTTCACCGCGCCCGCCACTCCGACCCGATCACGCTTCATCTGCTCGGCATGCGACTCAAAATCGGCGATGATCGGCGCCAGCCGGTCGTTCTCCGCCGCCGCCTTGAAATCGAGCCGGATCACCGACACCAGCGCCTCGGATAAATCGCGAAACTTGTCGATGCGCTCCCCTTGTGACCGCCAGCGCGCCATGTCGATCGCCTCCCATTTGGCGATGCCATCGAGACGGTAGCCAAACCAGCGTTTCTCCACCTTGGTTTGCGCCGTGGCATCGCCCCCCGAGCTTCGGGCCGAACTCGTGCCCTCTTCCACCGCGACCTTGCGCGTCTCCGCATAGGTCGCGACGCCGATCACTTCGTTGGAAACCGTCGAAAAAATGGGGCTGCCGCTATTGCCCGGCTCGAAGTTCGCGTTCACCTCGACCCGCGTCGGACCGACTCCCAGCACCTGCCCGCTGATCTGGGTGGCCACGCCGCCGCCCAGCCGATTGCCCACCACCACGACCTTGTCGCCGATCTTCACGGACGTGAGCACATCCTCGGCGAGCTTGAGCCCGCCCTCCGCCTTGCCGATCCGAAGAATGGCCACATCACTGCCCACCGCACCATACACCGCCAAAACCGGAATGGTTTCGCCGCGCAGATTCTTGAGCGTGATCTTTTTATTTTCGCCCAGCACATGCTCGTTGGTGACGACGAAATCCACCCCGCGTATTTTCGCCATGAAGCCGGTCGCGGTGCCCTCGTCCCCGTCGATCAGGACGATGCCCGCCATCTGGTCCGCCGAGAGCACCTGCTGCTCGGCCGCGACCGGCGGTGCCATCACCGGCGCCGTCACAGGGGATGAAGGCCGCCGGGACAGCTCCGGCTGATTGTTCTCCGCACTGCCTGCATACTGCTTGAGATCTTCCACCCGCTCGAAGCCCATTTGATCGTCGGTCATGGGATCGGCCGCCGCCGCGGGCACCTGCGCGTCGAAATCGAAGGCCCCCAGTTTTGCCCCGAGGTTCGTCTCATAAATCGTCTCGATCATCGTCCGATAAAACCCGGCGCTCCTGCCCTGCTGGCCTACCGTGCGCACGACTGCGCCGCTCTGCTGGTCGATCCAGGCGATGAACGGGCCGCCATCGGGACCGCTTCCCTCGACGCGATATACGGCATGTCCCTTCCACGTTTCCGAAGCGACCATCCGCGCATCTCTCAATCCTAGAAAACGGGTCGTCTCATTTTTTGACGACGCATCCAGCAAGGGGGCCAACGCGGCGAATCCCCCGTTGAAAACCAGCACGCGCGAACGCAGTGTATGCTCGAATTCATCATCCGTGAGGATGTTTTGCTCGGCTGATCGGTTGCCGGAATTGCCAAACGAAATCAATTTCCCCGCCGCAACCCCCATCTTGACCATCAAAAACCCCGAAGGGCGCGGCATCTGCGGGTTGTTCATCGCCGCCTTCCCCGTGTATTTGATGAACGACCAACCCGCCGCATACCAGTCGTCCGGAGATTTCTTTTTCAAGATAATCACACGATAACTGTTTGGAGGGCCGACCCCCGCCTGCCCCGGTTGCAATTCCCGCAGCGAAAGCCACACTTCCCGCTGATAGGCCTGCACCGTCACGCCTTCGCTTCCCCCATAGGCGGCTTGCGCGCGCGCCAGCACGGTCTCCGCAGTCTCTTCGCCGGCCCTGCACCACGTGACGGTCACGATGGCCGGGAAAATAACCAAAAATAGTCCGAAGATGCTTTTACGCATGGGGCAACGCCGCTAGTTGGATGAGCGACCCCGCCACTCCACCTTACCGAAAATTTCCGGCAACACCAAATACCGCGCCTTTTGTGAATTGTGAAACCTTAGACTGGGCCATCCTCGACCGCCTCCGCGCCGGCTTCCTCGGCGGCACCGCCGCCGCCGGCCCCTATTGGCAGTCGCCCGCCGATCTCGCCCACTACGACGCCACCTACGCCGAACGCATCGGCTGGAAATGGGACGCCGTCCTCGCCGAACTCACCCGGCGCCACTGGCGTCCGCGCACCCGCACGATCCTCGACTGGGGCTGCGGCAGCGGCGTGGCCGGCCGCCGCGTTCTCTCAGCCTTCAGCCCGGACAACTTCGACTCGCTTCACGTCT
The DNA here is from genome assembly GCA_023269455.1 of Opitutaceae bacterium. Classification (GTDB taxonomy): domain Bacteria; phylum Verrucomicrobiota; class Verrucomicrobiia; order Opitutales; family Opitutaceae; genus Rariglobus. The sequence continues at coordinate 2,397 of JAHFTG010000108.1, forward strand.
GGGATCACTCACCGCTCGCCCGCGAGTTCGCCGCCACCCGCGCCCGCGCCGAATTTCCTTCGCTCGCCGTCGCCGAATTCGCCGACACCGGCCAACCCCTCGGCCTGCTCGTGATCAGCCACGTCCTCAACGAACTCCCCGCCGACGCCCTCACCCAACTCCTCTCGCTGATCGCCCGTGCCGAAACCGTCCTCTGGGTCGAACCGGGCAACCACGTCGTCAGCCGCCAGCTCATCACTCTCCGCGAGACGCTCACCCCCACCTTCCACATCGTCGCCCCCTGCCCGCACCAAAACGCCTGCGGACTCCTCACCGACGGCAACGAACGCCACTGGTGCCACTTCTTCGCCGAGCCGCCCCCCGGCGTGCAAAACGACTCCGACTGGGTCCGCTTCGGCCACCGCGCCGGCGTCGATCTGCGCAGCCAAGCCTACGCCTACCTCGTCCTAGAAAAGAACTCCGCCTCCGATTCCGAGCTCTCAGCTCTAGCCTCTCAGCTCTCAGCTTCCCCCTCCGCGTCCGCCCGCATCCTCGGCCGCGCCGAACACTTCAAAGGCTACGCCCGACTCCTCTCCTGCGAAGCCTCCGGAGTCTCCTCGGTGGAACTCCAAAAACGCACAGATCCCGAGTTCTACAAAGAGCTAAAAAAAGACGCCAGTTACCCGCTCTACCGTTGGACGCGCGATGATCGCGGCCGCATCATCGCCGCCGAACGCGTTTGAACCCCGGCGGCATCAGCCGCCCCTCCGGTCAACCGTGAAGGCCATTGACCGAAACCGCTCCCACCGAATCGCCCCATTGGGCGATTCTCTTAGTGGTTAAAAACTCCGTGGATCGAAATCACTTCCTCCGCACCGCGCACACCACCTGCACCGGCGTCTCCAGCCAGCCCTGGCCGCACGTCAGCACCGAGGTGCCGACATCCGCCCCGAAAGGCTTCAACGCCTCCCCCGCCGCCGCCAGTTCCTCCACCGCGCGGTCGCCCTTCATCGCCAGCAATCGCCCGCCGATCTTCGCATGCGGCAGGCTCCAGCCCGCGAGCTTGTCCAGCGCCGCCACCGCCCGCGAAGTGACCACGTCGGCCTCGCACGCTTTGATCACATTCGACTTCCCCCGCCGCACCGTCACGCGCGCGCCGAATCTAAACCGCAGAATCATCTCCTGCAAAAAATCACAACGCCGCTGCAACGGCTCGACCAGGATCACCTGGATATCCGTCCGCACCAGTGCCAGCACCAGCCCCGGCAACCCTGCGCCCGTGCCGATGTCCGCCACGCGCTCGCCCGGCTTGATCAATTCCGCCAGCGCCGCGCAGTTCAGCAGATGCCTGTCCCAAAGCCGCGGCACCTCGCGCGGCCCGATCAATCCGCGCACAACGCCCTCGGTTGCCAGTTGCTGCCCGTAAGTCTCCAGCCGAGCCACCACCTCCGGCGCAAAGATGCCCGTCACCGAGGATGGCGTGGGCGGCAACGGTTCGGGCGTAAAAGGGAGATCGTTTTCCTGGGTCATGGTGGCGGGGGCGCGCATGGATTTGCCGCCGCCATCGCCCGGGTGCAAAACCATTCCGCCCGATCTCACCGCCGCGCTTGACTCGCGCCGCCCGCTTCCTGCACTCTCACCGACTACATTTACAAAACCTATGGGCCAACAATCTAACAAGCACATCAAGAAAAAGCGCCGCGTTGCCTACCACAAACGCCGCAAAGCCGCCGCCGCACTGGCCGCCAAAAAAGCCGCCCCCAAGGCGAAGAAGTAACCTGCCCGTTATTCGATCCTTTTAAAACCGCGGCCCTCCAGCCGCGGTTTTTCCATTTACCGTCCCTCCCGTTTCCCGCCCACCGTCCACGCTCCGTCCCGCCATGATCACCGTCAGCCTCATCTCCCTCGGTTGCGCCAAGAACCTCGTCGATAGCGAGATGATGATCGGCCACCTCCATCAAGCCGGCATGAGCGTGATCCCCGACGCCGAAAAAGCCGACGTCGTCATCGTCAACACCTGCTCCTTCATCGATTCCTCCAAGGAAGAATCCATCGGCCACATCCTCGAGGTGAACAAAAACCGCGGCATGCGGAAGCGGAACAAAAACCAGAAGCTCATCGTCGCCGGCTGCATGGCCCAGCGCTTCTCGAAAGACCTCCCCGACGCCCTCCCCGAAGTGGACGCCTTCATCGGCCTCGACCAGATCACCAAGATCGTCCCCGTCATCGAGGAAATCTACGCCAAGGAACGCGGCAAAAACGAAGCCCCCAAGTCCTTCATCGAAGGCAAGTCCACTTGGATTCCCGACTACGACACGCCCCGTTTCCGCCTCACGCCAAAACATTTCGCCTACCTCAAAATCGCCGAAGGCTGCAACCACCGCTGCACCTTCTGCATCATCCCGCAGATCCGCGGACGCCACCGCTCCCGCACCGTCGAGAGCGTTGTCGCCGAGGCCCGCCGTCTCGTCGCCGAGGGCGTGAAGGAGATCAACCTGATCTCCCAAGACACGACCTACTTCGGCATGGACACCTGGGAGCAGCGCCCCAACCCGCGCACGCCCGTCGATTCCTCACGCGGCACCGCGTTGACGACCCTCCTCCGCCAGCTCAACGCCATCGAAGGCGATTTCTGGATCCGCCTCCTCTACACGCATCCCGCCCACTGGTCCGACGAACTCATCAAGACCATCGCCGAGTGTCCAAAGGTCGCCCGCTACATCGACATTCCCCTCCAGCACATCAGCGACCGCATGCTCGGCCTGATGCAGCGTGAGACCAGCGGCGACTACATCCGCGACCTCATCAAACGCATCCGCGCCGGCATCCCCGGCATCGCGGTCCGCACCACCTTCATCGTCGGCTTCCCCGGCGAGACCGATGCCGACGTCGAGGAACTCTGCCAGTTCATCCGCGACACCAAGTTCGAGCGCCTCGGCGTCTTCCGCTACTCCCAGGAAGACGGCACCCGCGGAGCCAAGATGGCCGACCAGATTCCTCCAAAAATCAAGGAAGCCCGCTGGCACAAGACCATGGCTCTCCAAAAGGAAGTCTCCGCCCAAGTGAGCGCGACCTTCGTGGGAAAAACCCTCCGCGTGCTCGTCGAGGAACCCGGTGTCGCCCGTGGCGAAGCCGACGCCCCTGACATCGATGGCCGCGTTTACATCCCCCGCGAACTGCCCGTCGGCGAATTCATCGAAGTAACCATCACCGGCCACCACGACTACGACCTCCTCGCCCTCCCCGAAGGCGTCGAGCCCAAGGAATACAAAGTCGCGAAGCAAGCGCAGTGATTCTGGAGAAGTAGCGAGTAGTAGGTAGCTAGTAGCGAGCATCTGAACCACTACCCACCCGCGATTTCCGCCTACTCACTACCCGCTACTCGCTACCCACTACTTTTCCTCCGCCCCATGTCCCCCGCCTTCAAAGAATGGCAGGTCATCACCGAGGCGCTCGGGGCGGGCGAGCAGATCATCATCCTGCGCAAAGGCGGCATCTCCGAAGGCCGTGATGGTTTTCAAGTGGACGCGAAACGCTTCTGGCTCTTCCCCACTCAATTTCACGCCCAGCGCGAGAAGACCAAGCCCGCCGCCGCGAAATGGTTCCCGACCACGTCGTCCCTCGCCGAAGCACCCGCGACCATCACGCTCAGTTATTTCGTGGATCTCGTAGGAACCACATTCCTCAATAACTGGGACGCCGTAGCCGCGCTCGACCCGTTCCACTTCTGGACCGAGGACGCCGTCCGCGAAAAATTCGACTGGAGCCAGACGCCCGGCCTTCACGTCTTGATCGTGCGCGTCCACCGCCTGCACGCGCCCGTTACCTTCGCGATCACCCCAGAAATTTCCGGCTGCAAATCCTGGATCGGGCTCCCCCAAGTTTTCAGCACCCTCCCAAGCGCTCCCGTTTTGGACGACGCCACCTTCGCCCAACGCGTAGCCGAGCTCCCCCTCTTCTCTGAAGCTCCCGGCGGCATCAGCCGCCCTTCCGCTAAACCGTGAAGGCCATTGGCCGAAACCGCTCCCACCGAATCGCCCCATTGGGCGATTCTCTTAGTGGTTAAAAACTCCGACTCCACTCCGTGTCCTCATCGTTCAACCCTCACCCCGCCCGCGCCGCCGTCGCATACTTCGCGATGATCCCATCGAAGCTCCCGTTAGAAAAGAAAACCACCACGCGAGCCTTGCCCGATCCCGCCGGCAGCGTCGCGGCCACCAGTTTCGCCAGCAGCTCGGCATTCGTCGCCGCACTCACGCCCGTCCCACCCGCCGCCTGCACATGGGCGATCACCGCCTCGGCATCAAATCGCTCCCCCGCCTTCAGCTTGTCCGCACGATTCACCGCCCCGAGGTAAACCTCGTCTGCCAGCGCCAACGCGGACATGAACCCCGCCTGAAGCGTGTTCGTCCGCGCCGTGTTGCTGCGCGGCTCGAAGACCGCCGTGAGCACCGCGCCAGGAAACCGATTACGGAACGACCTCAGCGTCTCCGCCAGCGCCGTCGGATGATGCCCGAAATCCTCTATGACCGTGAGCGCAGGCGTGCTCATCAAAACTTCCTGCCTCCGCTTCACCCCGCGAAAACGCGTCAGCGCATCCAGCTTGAGCGCGGCAGGATCAGAGACATCGAGCGAAAGCCACGCCGCCGTCGCCGCCATCGCCGCGTTGCGTGCGTTGTAGAGCCCCGGAGTCGTCCACTTTACCTCATGCCAAAGCGCCCCGCGCCAAAGTAGTTTAAAACTCACTCCCTCCGACCTCTCAGAAAAATCCACGATGCGCACGTCGTTGCTCTCGCCTGTGCCGACGCGAACCACCCGTGTCCAAGGCAACGGCCCGAGCGCCTTCAGGTTCTCATCATCACCGTTCATCACCGTGAAACCGTTGCGCGGC
>JAHFTG010000458.1 GCA_023269455.1 Opitutaceae bacterium
AAGTCCGGGTCCAGCCATTGGTCGGCGCCGGATTCATGGATGCGGTAGGAGTCGTTCTGCGGGCCGTTTTCCTGAAACACGGCCAGTGCGGCGTAAATCGTGGCGCGGGCCGCCTCGCTCAGACCAAGCACGAGCTCCTCGGGCGGGCGAACCACCACCAAGTCGCCGCCCGGGCGCTCGCGGTTGGCGGGAGCGTTGAGCACCTGCCGGCGGGTGTCATCGAGCCCGGCCTTCTGCCAGAGTTCGTTCAGGGCAGCGTCGCTTTGGCCGTGAAAAAACCAGCGAACCGGCCGGGGTGCGGTCGAAAACTGCGGGACAAAATTTTCCGTCGGCTCAATCAGGATGCGCGCATACTCCAGCCGGCCCCACGGGCCGGGCCGACCGGCTTCCGATGAAACGGCCGGCACGAGTGCAGTCTGGGCGACCGGCGGGGGCTTACCCTCCAACGGCGACGTGCCGTGCGACGAGAGCCAGAGCACCACCCCCCAAGGGCAGAGTAAGAGCATGCTTAACAGCAGCCAGCCCCACGGCGGCAGGTGGAATCCAGACACTGGTTCAGAACGGGAGGAAGGCATAAAACGGATTATTTTTGAGGAAAATGGCCTTAAAAACAGCCAAATTGAACGAAATTTGGCTTATTTTCACTATAATATTACTCTGAATTTTCATGGTTTTGGGCTGAAAGAAAATAAGCTTAAACTGCAAAACTTGTGCGTTTTATGTCTGAAAAAATGCTTGCTCTGGCAGGCGGTATGCTAAGAAATGGCCTCCGGTTTTCTTTCCCTTTCGGGGGAGAGGAGGCCAAAACACCAACCAAAACCAAACATGATCACATCCAAAAAACTGCTCGTCATCGCGGCGTCCATGCTGGCGCTCGCCACGGGAGCCAGTGCCCAGGTCGCCATCGGCGGCTACGCGGCCACCTCCTGGACCCACACGAACGGCACGGCCACCGACCGTTTCGACATTGACTCGGCCCTCCTCAAGTTCACCGGCAAAGATGGCGCTGCCACCGGCGTCGTCAGCCTTTACTACGTCCCCGGCTCGGCTGTCGCCACCGATTCCGACATCCACCTGCTTGATGCCTACATCAACTGGGATCTCGGCAGCGGCTGGTCCGTCACCGGCGGTCGTTACCTGAGCTGGCTCGGCTACGAGTCGTTCTTCACCATCAACAACCCTGAGATCAGCGGTGCCAACACGGTTCCCGGCTTCATCCCCGGCTACCAGCAGGGCGTGCGCTTCACCTACAGCGACAAGGATTGGAGCGCCGGCCTCGGCGTTGCCGACTCCGCCTTCACCAGCCCCTCCGCCTTCAAGGGCGACGGCGAACTGAAGACCGACTACGCGGTGGAAGCCTTCATCAGCTACACCGGCATCCAAGACCTCACCCTCTGGCTGGGTGGTGCCTACGAGCCGCAGCCCGGTGCCGCCGGTGCCAAGGCCACGATTGACCTCTGGGCCCAGTATCAGGTCAGCAAGGAGCTCTACATTGCCGCCGAATACACCGTGTCCGATAACATCATCGGCGCTGCGGGCGACAGCTCCACCTGGCTGGTTCTCGCGAACTACACGTTCAACGAGCAGGTCAGCACCGCGTTCCGCGTCAGCGGCGACACCTTCAACGGCCCCGCCGTTGATGTGCTGAAATACACGCTCGCTCCGACCTACACGGTCAACAAGAGCTTCAGCGTCCGCGCTGAGGCCAGCTACAGCGTGAACTACGGCTCGGCCACTGCTAACACCACGTTCTTGGGTGTGCAGGCCTTGTTCAAGTTCTGATCGTCGTAACTGACATCATCCTTCATCTCGACCGGGCGCTGGCAACAGCGCCCGGTTTTTTTGTGTCGCAGAACAACCAGCCGGCGGGCGGGTGGCTCATTGCGAAAACGTGGGCTGGGTTTATTCCCCGACACACTAGGCGTGAAGCCCGACCTATCTATCGAGCGCCGGGTATCTCACCGCCCTTACACATAATCATGCAACCTCGGGTCGCGCGTCGGCGGCGCACGTCGCTTGGCTTTCAGTTTCGCGCGCGGTTCCTTCGGTGCCGGCGCATCACCGG
>JAHFTG010000006.1 GCA_023269455.1 Opitutaceae bacterium
CAGGATGGGGCGCATGAACGTCGGGGCGCCCACCATCACGCTCACCCGCTCATCGCGGATCGCGTCGATGATTTTACGCGTGTCGAGCGGACTCGGCACCGTCACCGAACGACAGCCGCGCAGCAGCGGATACCACAGGTTCACCGTAAACCCGAAACTGTGAAACACCGGCAGGCAGCTCAGCATGATCGCCGACTGCGGCAGAATGGAGAGCGACGAAAACTGCCAGCAGTTCGCCAGGATATTCCGATGCGAAAGCACCACGCCCTTCGGCTCGCCCGAGCTGCCGCTCGTGAACAACAGGCCCGCCTCGGCGCGGTCGCCATGCTTTGGAAGTCCGAGCAGCCGCGCGACCACTTGATTAGGCAGCAGCCACGCCGCGAGAAACCACGGCAACAACGCGCGCTTCCCGCCGATCGCCGTGATCATTTCCTTCAAATCCAGCGTGCGCTCGGGCCACGGAAAATCAGGAACCTTGGCCCGCACCACATCGGCCGAAATGATCGTTTTGACGCCCGACACCCGCAGGCTCGATTCACTCGCGGCACGCCCAGCCGTGAAGTTGAAATTAACCGGCACCTTCCCCGCGCAGATCACCGCTAGATTGGCGATGGTCGCCCCCGCGCCGGGCGGTAGCACGATGCCCACGCGCGGCTCGGGCACGGTGCGTTTAAGATGACGCGACAGCGCCGCCGCCGCCGCCAGCAGTTGTGCCCCCGTCAAAGAACGGCGCGCCGCCGTGCGATCCACCAGCGGCACATGACCCGGACGACGCACCAACCCGCGCACGATCTCGCGTCCCAGATGACGCTTGAGTTGCGGGCGCTCCTCAAACGCCTCGCACCCGAGATCGAGCAACGCCCGCCGCACCGTCGTGGTATCGGCCATTTTTGCGGGGATCGGTTCGCCCCAGGCCACGCACACGGCGGTGCGCATGATGCGTGGAGATTTGAAAAGATATTTGTTTCCAGAAAACGAAAACACGGAGCCCCACAGCCCGTCGTGCGAGACAGGCACGACCGGCACCCCGGCCTTGTGCGCCATGAGCTCGAAGCCGCGCTCCAACTTCATGAGTTGCCCCGTGCGCGAGATCGCCCCCTCTGGAAAAATAAGCACGAGCTCACCCGCCTTAAGCGACTTCGAGACGCGCCGCATCGTTTCAAGCGCATTGGCCGGCGAAACGGGAATGGTTCCCGTGAGCTTAAAGGCGAGTGCGTAAAACCAGTTGGCTTTGAGAAAAGCCTCGGCCCCGACGAAACGAATCGGTCGCGGACACGCAAGCTGAAGCACAATGCCATCGACGTAGGAAAGATGATTGGCGACGAGCAGCGCCCCGCCCTCGGGAATACGCTCTGCGCCGCGCATCCGCACACGGTAGAGCAGCCGCGCCAGCAAGATGACCGGCCACGAAACAAACCACGGCGCATGCGTGCGGTTAAAAAAAGTCGAGGGGGACATGGATGGAAAGTGTTGGAGTCGTTTATTCAGGAAGACGCCACGAGACCGCTCCGGCCTGCAGGGATTTCAAAACCGTGAGCGCGTCGCGCAATTGTTTTTCCGTGAGGCCCGTCGTGACCTGCGCGGCCACTTTGAAATAAAGCGGCTGCACCTTCGTCCAGAGTTTGCGGCCCGCCGTCGTGAGCGAAACGCGGTAAACCCGGCGGTCGGACGGATGATCGGTGCGTTTCACCAGCCCGGCTTTTTCCAGGCGATCAAGCAGGCCGGTGACGTTGGACCGGTCCACCACGAGGATGTCGCCCAGTTCCCGCTGGCTCAGCCCCTCGGCGGAGGCGGCGAGGACGTTGAGCACATTGTATTGCGCCGCCGTAAGTCCATGCGGACGGAAAAGCCGCTGGCTCTCCCGGAGAAACGTGTCCGCCGTCGCCATCACTTCCTTGGTCAATTCGTAACCCAACGTGGTCTGCATGGGTTTCGTTGTGATACCTATCGTTGATTGGTCAACTAATTTTTGGCCATGACCTCAGATCGTTCGCAAGCGCGGCAAAACTTGGGAAATCATTTTCGAGCCGGCGCAGATCTAGGCGATGGCGATGCGCCTCTTCCAGCGCGCGCTTGGTTTCCCACTGGAGACTGGGGCGATCCGTCCCGTAAACGCGGGCTTTCAATTGCGCCCGCGTGTAGGGCGTAACCGCGGTGTCCAGCCCGACGGCCCACGCCGCTTCGCTCACCTGTTCGTCGTGTCCGCACAGATACCACGCCTCGACGGCGGGCACCGCGATCCCCACCCCGCGCAGCACCCGGCTGCGCCCGTGCGCGGGCGGAAATCGTTTCGCTGTCTGCCGAAAGACGGCGCGCAGCCGGCACATCCGGCACTGGGGATGAAAGTAATCGGGCGCGTCGTGCGCTGGCGTGTGGACGACGGAGTCATCGCTATCCACGACGACCACGAGACCGTCGGCATCGGTGTTGAAGTGCAGGTGGCGGATGATCGACGGCAGCACCTGCGCGACAGACGGCCAGCCTCGGGCGCGAAGATTGGGCTGCACGCGTTGATAGGGCGCACCGAGCACGGCTTCCACCAACACCGCGATGGCGGCCTCGTCGGCGGGTGATTCGCTCAAAATGGCGAGTTTCATTGCTCGTCAGGAACACCGCCAAGAATTCCGGAAAACCAAAGATCGCCCAGCGAACCTTCCTCTAACAACGCGGTAAGATCGGCCCGCCCGCTCAACCTCGTGAAGTGCGCGGCGCGCCCGTGTTTTTCGGTGATGACGATTTCCTCGGGATGCTCGCGAAAAAGATCCAGCAGGTAGGGCGAATGCGTCGTGGCGATCACTTGAACCGCCGCGCGGGTTTCACCGGTCGCCCCGGGATAGCTGAGCCGATAAAGCAGATCGCGGATCTCGCGGAGCAGGCGCGGATGAATGCCCCTATCGATCTCCTCAATGCACACGATCGCAGGTGGCGTCGGATCAAGCACGAGCGCCAGCAACGCCATGAGATAGAGCGTGCCTTGCGAAAGGCTGTCCGCCGTGACGACCTCGGCCTCATCCGCCAGCCGTAGTTCAAACGTCACCGTGTGGTCGGCGTTTTCGACAAGCGTTAGCGCGTCATACTCGGGCTGGATGCAAAACAGCTCTTCCTTGAAGCGCACGAATTCCTGCGGGTGGGCCTTGCTGCGCGCGGCGAGCACGGCGGCGAGGTTGGCCCCATCGGCGGCGAGGTGCTCGCCGTCTTTGAGCGGAGCCGCCGACGCGATGGCCTCGTGGTCGAAGTGAAAGCTGCGCAGGCTCAGCAAACGAGCACGCAGCCCGGCCCAATCATCGACACCCTCGCCGCTTGGCAGCGGCGTGACTTGCAGGAAATCGCAAAGCGACTCGGACACGCAGCTCAACGAAGCCTCCAGCCCGTCGAATGGCGGTTGAAAACGGAACGTAATCTCCGCCGCTTCAGGGCGACGTTCGCTCTCGGCCATCGGTTCGCGGAGCGGCAGCCGGGCGAGCGCACGCAGCTGAAGGATCGCCTGAATGAGGCTGGTTTTACCCGAGCCGTTGGGACCGATCACAAGGTTGAACGGCGCGAGGCTCAGACTCGTGGCGCGCAGGGCCTTGAAGTTCCGGAAAGCGACGGAAGCAATCACAGGCCAAACGTGACGCAGGCGAATGCGGGATTCAACGCAAAGCTCGCCGGTTTAGTTGGCGATGGCGCGATCCAGCAGGCTCTGCAGTTGCGATGTGCCGATGGACTGGAGCGTGCCGTCGAGCTTGATCGGCTCCACCAAGGGCAGATACCCGAGCGCATCGGCAGCATCCGTCCTTAACAGCCGCAACGTGTTCAGACTGTCCGCGAGCTGATCGCGCGCACCGATCTGGAGGTTGATCACGAGCGGCTGCTGACGGAGTGGCAACCCCTGCTCGTAAGTGATCTTGCCTGTGCCCGCGAGCCGGACTTGGGGCGAGATGAGCGTGATATCCTTGATGACGAGGTCGCGCTGCGTGTCCCGTGAAACCACCACATTGAGCTGGTCGAAGCGAATCGTGCTAAGTTGCTTTACGGCCTCGCCGGCCGCCAAGCCCTTCTCGGCATATTTCGTGGCCGCGCTATTCCCGGTAAACGCGCCAAACAAACCGACCACGAGGGAAGCCTTGGAAACATTCGACGCCGTGTTGCCGGCCTTGACGCCCAACGCGCGCAACGTGCCTCCACGGCTGATGAGACTCACATCACCCAAAGCGGTGTCGGCAAACCCCGTCGGCTCCAAGGCGCGACCCGCAAGATGCGTGGTGAGATCAAATCTGCCTTCAACGGGCACGGGCTTCGACGGATCGAGACCGCGAAGCAACGGCGCAGGATCGAAGTTGGTGACAGTGAGATCGGCCTTAAGCGCGTAAGGCGCGGATGCCTGCTTCGCGTCGTAGTCGAGACTGCCGCCCGCCTTGAAAACCGCCTCGCCCCCGAGCGCCGCGCGCAATGCTTCGAGCGAGACCGTGTCCGGCGTGATTTTAACCGCGCCACCGATGTCGGTAATCTCAAACGCTGAGGAATAAACAACCTTCTTGAGCGCCAGTTTGAGTTCGCCGGAAACACCCGCCCACACCGGACCGACTGGTGTGACGGCGGAAGCCGACGCGGCCGGTTTAACCACAGGTGCGGGTTGCGTTGATGCCGGTGAAGCCGCATCCGCAGGCGACGGCGAAGCCGGAGGCGGGACCAGCCCCGCGAATAATTTCAGGTCCTCTATGTAGAGGACGTCGCTCTTTAACTGGGCGTCGATCTGCATGCCCGTTTTTACGGACTGGATGGTCGCGCCGAGGGTGATATCGGATTTTCGCCCGGCCTGGGTCAGCACGAGCGGAGCCTGCACCGTGATGCGTCCATCGGCATCTCGATCGGCCCGCACATAGAGCGCGGCGGCGGGCACAAGCTGATAAGTCGAGGTGAGGATATCCGTAAGCTGAAGCGTGACGGCGATCTCCTGCTTATCCGTGAGACTGGCGGTGAAATCTCCCCGCGCCACACCTTGCCGCAGCGCGACGGTGGCGGGCGCGGCGGGTTGGGCGAGAAGCGCAGAAAGATCCGCCTCAAAAGCTCCGGTGGCTTTGATGGGCTGGTTCGCACCGGCGATCTGACCGGCGCGGGCGTTGAATTTGAGCAACGTCGAGCCACCGCTTACGATGGACAAGTCGGCCAGCTCAGCCTGCCAGCCTTTCGGCGTATAGTCGCCACCCGCACTCAGCGTAATATCGAGCGCCCGCACCAGCGGCTTGCCCGCCTGCGCCACGTTGAGATGCGCCAGTGTCAGCGGTGTGATCGGGCGCAGCGTGAAGCCACCGTCGCGGGCGATGGCCGCAAACTCGCCCTTCACGTCATCGCCTGTCACGTCGAAACCGGGAAGGAAAGGCCGCGCCCAAGCGAGTGGAAGACCTTGAAGGCTCACATGGAAAAGATCGTCGGACGGGCGCGCAGCTTCGAGTGCGTGCGTCACAGGATTAAACTTCAGGACTTGCTGCGCCTCGATCTTGGCAACGGGGTTGGCTCCCGAAATCTGCGAGCTGAAGCGGTCGATGCGGATAAAATTACCTTGCCGGGTCACATCAAAATCCGTGCTGAAATAGACTTTCCCGATGGCGGCGAACTCCGCCGAAAGCGCGGTAAGACGGTCCACTTTGGCATCAAGCCGACCGGCCGCATGAAGCTCCGAAAAGATACGGTCCGAGGTGAAAGTCCCCTGTCCCGTCGCGGTGAACGCAGGCAACGGGCGACCCAGCGTGAAGGGCGTGAGATCGGTGTCGCTCGCGTCGACTTTCCAGGTGCCGGTGATCGGCGCGGCCCCTTTCGGGAGCTGCACCGCGAGGTTTACGAGCTCCTTTTGACCGGCTTGAAAAACCACGGAATAAGCCTCGGCGCCGCCGTCGGCCGCGCGGGCGGCGTCGAGCACGAAGGAGACATTGGCACCTTTGGGGAATTGCGCACCCGTGGCAGTCGCATGCGTGGTGGAGGCCAGATGCTCAAAGGAACGCGGCGTGTCCATGCGCACGGTGAGGTCGCTTTGCACGACCAAGGAGGTGACGGGCGCATCTTTTTTAGCGGAAGCGAGCGCGGCTTTGAAAACAATTTTGCCGTCGAGACCCGCACCGAGATTGCCGCCGGTGATCGTGACATGAACGGTGCCCTGCCCGGCGGCCAGAATCACGTCGCCCTCGATATCGAGCCCATCGAGCGCGAAATCGACCGGCAGGTGAAGCTGCTTGAAAATCCCGGTGAAGGCTTCGCGCGCGGCTTCAGCCGGAGGAAGCGCGGGCTTGGCCGGTGATACAGAGCCAGCGGATGATGATAGTGAAGCGCCCGGCGAACCGACGGTGGTTGCGGGCTGCTGGCTGAGATCGAGCGTCCAGCCTTTCGCGGTGATGTGTTTCACGGCGACGCGGCTGCGGGCGGCGTCGATCACGCTGACTTCGATTTCGGCGGCAGGAAGCGTGAGCGCAAAGCCGGGCTGGACGAAGTGGATGTTTTCGACGCGGGTGACGTTGAGTCCGGCGCTCACGCCACCGAGGGCAAGATTGAGACTGGGCTGCGCGGCGATGGCCTTGTGCGCCGCCCAGGTTTGCACGCCCGAGTTGAAGGCCAAGGCGATGACCGCCGCCAAAAGCACCACGATCACGGCGACGCCAACGAGGAGAAAACGGATAAATTTCATGGGGCGGAACCTGCGGGAGAAAGGCTTTTCAGTTGTGCCAGCCTAGGGGGACAAAGCAAGCGGCGCGGCGTTCCGCATAAGATCGGAAAACGCCGCGCCGAAGGGAGGAAAGACCGGAAGGTTTAGTTTATGGGAGCATATACATCACCCTGGCCGATGGCTTTGCGCAGGCTGGCGAGGGCGACGTTGTAATTATAGTTGGACTGGAGCTCGTTGAGACGGGCCTGACTGAGGGCGACCTGCGAGGTCAGCACGTCGAGCTGGGTGGCGGTGCCGGCGTTGAAACGGGCGGTCGCGAGGCGCAGACTTTCGCGGGCTTGATCGACGGTCTTGAGGGTGGCCTGTACGAGTTCGTCGGCTTCTTGGAGCGCGGAATAGGCTTGGCGCACTTCGACATCGATGCCGAGGGTCTGCGACTCGGTGGTGAGGCGGGCCTGCTCGTATTGGGAGCGGGCCTGCATGACGCGGCCGGCGGTGGCGCGGCCGTCAAAAATCGCCCAGCTCGCCTCGGCGCCGACGGTCCAGCCGTCGAGGGAATCACGGAAGCGGTTTGATTTGGAGCTCTTGATCCACTCGTAGCCGCCGACGAGATCCACGGTGGGCAGGTAGCCGGACTGTTGCAGGCGGATGTTACGCTGCTGGGCCTGCTCGGTCTTCGAGAGGGCGAGCAACTCGGGGCGGTTGGCGCGGGCGGATTCCAGCGCGGCATCAAGGTCGTATTTGGCGGGAACGACATCGAGCGTGCCCACGACTTCCAGCGTCTTGCTCGAATCGGAAGTGAGGCTCACGGGCGCGCCGAGGGACTGGCGGAGCTGGTCGATGGACGTGCGGTAGGTGTTACGCGCGGTGATGAGCGTGGGCTCGGCGTTGGCGAGCTGCACCTCGGCCTGAAGAACGTCGAAATTGGAAACGGTGCCGGCCTTGAAACGGTTGCTCACGTTGCGCAACTGCTCGGTGAGAAGGGCGACGTTTTCCTCCTGCACCTTGATCTGATCGCGGGCGAGGAGGATGTTGAAGAACTTCGTGCGCACATCGAGAAGCGCCGTGTTGATGGTGGCCTTCAAGTTGAGGAGCGAGGCGGCGCGCACAAGTCCCTGGGCGTCGATGGCCGCCTTGATGCCGCCGCCGGCGTAGATCGCCTGGCGCGCCTGAATCGCGATGGTCCAGTCCTGATAGCTGGGCGTGACACCCTGCGACAAGTCTTCGTCGTTGCGCGTGTAGTTCGCGCTGGCGGTGACGTTGGGGAGAATCTGCGCCTTCACCTCGACGATGAGGCCTTCCTGCTCGCGGATGGCTTCGCGGGCGAGGCGGATGTTATAGTTATGATCCAGCCCGTAGGAAATCGCGGCCTTGAGATCGAGAGGGCTGGGCAATGGTGCCGCCTGATTACCGGACGACCGGGGTGCGGCCGAAGCGGAGGCAGCCAGAAGGACCGCGACCAGCAAGCCGACCGGGCGGATGAGATGAAGAAGAGTCGATGGTTTCATGCGCAAAAAATCACAGAGCGGATCATACGAAGGTTTTATTCAGAAGCGACTGACTGCGTGCCAATGGCCCCACCGGAAGAGTCGGCGGTGGCGCGGGTGCGGGAATGGTCTTTGGCGATCAGCATGTAGAAGGCGGGCACCACAAACAGCGTGAAGAAGGTGCCTACCGCCATGCCTATGACGAGCACCCAGCCGATGCTGTTACGCGCGGCCGCACCGGGACCGGTCACAAAAATCAGCATGACGTGACCGAAGACGGTCGCGGCGGAAGTCATCAACACCGGACGCAACCGCGTGGCGGCCGCACGCCGGATGGCGTCGATCTTCGCAACGCCGTCATCCTGGAGTTTATTGGCGAACTCTACGATCAGAATGCCATTCTTGGCGATCAGACCGACGAGTGTGATCAAGCCGATCTGCGAATAGATGTTCAGCGACGTCTTCCATAAGAAGATCGGCACCATCGCCCCGACCAGCGCCAGCGGCACGGAGCCGAGCAGGATGATGAACGGATCGCGGAAACTGTTAAACTGCGCCGCGAGCACGAGGAAGATCAGCACCAGCGCGAGGACTGCCGCCGTCCACAGCGCATTGCCCTCGTGGCGGAGCTGGCGGGACTGGCCGCCGTAATCGATGGAGTAGCCCGCCGGCATGATCTCTGCGGCTTTCGCTTCCAGTTTTTTGAGCGCGAGGTCGATGCTCGGGCCGACGCCGGTGATTTTCACCGAGTTGAGCTGCTGGAAACGGTTGAGCGTGCGCGGCTCAACGGTGTCCTTGAGCATGGCGATGGTGGACAGGGGGATCAGTTGGCCGTTCGGACCGTGGACATAGTAGTTGAGCAGTTGGTCGGCGTTCAGGCGCTGGCTGCGCTCGACCTGCGGAATCACGAGATAACTGCGACCATCATCCACGAAACGATTCACGTAACCGCCGCCCAGCATCGAGCCGAGGTCGTTGGAAATATCGCTGAGGTTAAGCCCCATCGAGGCGACCTTGTCCTTGTCGATGACGATCTCGACCTGCGGGAGATCGAACTTGAGGTCAGTGTCGGCAAAATAAAACGTGGGGGCGGCATGCGGATCGTTGGCCTCGGTATTGGCGTAGGTCACGAGCTGCTTGGCGTAATCGAGCATCCGGCTGTGGTCGTCGGTCGAACGCAGGACGAACTCGATGGGAAACGTGCCGCCGGCAGGCAACGGGTCCGGCGTGGTCACGATCAATTGCAGGCCGGCGATGCGGGCGGCGGGCGCCTGCAAGTCGGCCATGATCTGGATCGACGACCGTTTACGCTCCGACCAAGGCTTCAGGATAATGCCTGAAAAACCGCCCGCCTGAGTCGTGAGTTGGAAGGAGTTTTCATACTCGGGAACCGACTCGAACATCTTCTGCGCCTCCTTGGAGAAAATGACGTTCTGGTCGATCGTCGAAGTCGGCGAAGACTGCATGATACTGAAAATCACGCCCTGATCCTCCTTCGGCGCGAGTTCGTGCTGCGCGAGCATGAAAAACGGCCCCAGCAACAGCGTAAGCAAAAATGCTCCGAGGATCGTCGCAGGATACGATTTCAGACTAGCACCGATCACGCGGTCGTAACGATTTTTGATCCGATCAAAGATACGGTTGATGCGACCGCTGAAACCGGCGTCCTCCTGATCGTGGTCCTTGAGGAAATACGCGCTCATCATCGGCGAGAGCGTGAGGGCCACGAAACCGGACACCGCCACCGCTCCGGCGAGCGTCATGGCAAACTCGCGGAAGAGCGCGCCGGTGAGGCCTCCTTGAAATCCGATGGGCGCGTAAACCGCCGCCAGCGTGATCGTCATCGAGATCACCGGCCCCACCAGCTCGCGGGCGCCTCTGATGGCGGCCTCGATGGGCGTCAGCCCTTCGCGAATGTGCCGCTCGATGTTTTCCACGACGACGATGGCGTCGTCCACCACGATACCCACCGCCAGCACGATGGCCAAGAGCGTGAGCAGGTTGATCGTGAAACCAAACACGAGCATGAGAAACATCGCGCCCACCAGCGACAACGGCATCGCCACAATCGGGATAAGCACCGACCGCAGCGACCCCATGAACAGGAAGATCACCACCATGACGATGAGCAGCGTTTCCATGAGCGTCTGCAGAATCTCCCGGAGAGCGTCGTCGATATACTTGGTGGCGTCGTAGGCGATCTTGGCCTCCAGCCCGGCGGGCAGGCCGCGCTGGATTTCAGGCATGGCCGCACGCACGCGCTTGATGACTTCCAGCGTGCTCTCCGTCGGGAGCACCCAGATACCCATGAACGTGGCGGTCTTCCCTCCGAAGCGGACCTCGGTGTTGTAATCCTCGGCCCCCAGCTCCACGTCAGCGACGTCGCTGAGGCGGATGATCGCGTTGCCACGCTTGGCGACGACGAGCTGTTTAAACTGATCCACGTTTCTCAGATCCGTGTTCGCCACAAGACTCACGCTGATCATCGAGCCCTTGGTCGCGCCGACGGCGGCCAGCGCGTTGTTCGCCTGGAGCGCCGTGCGGATGTCCGCCGGATTGAGGCCGCGCGCCGCGAGCTGGTCGGGCTTCAACCACACGCGCATCGCGAAAACGCGGCCACCGAGCACATCGGCGCGCTGCACGCCCGCGATGGACGCGAGGCGCGGTTGCACCATGCGGTTCAAGTAGTCGGTGATCTGGTTCTGATCGAGCTTGTCGGAGTAGAAACTCAGATACATCGACGCGAACTGGTTGTCGCTCGTCTGCACGCTCACCGTCGGCGATTCCGCTTCGGGCGGCAGTTGATTGCGTACCTGATCGATCTTCGAGCTGATCTGCGCGAGGGCGGCGTTGGTGTCGTAGTTGAGCCGCAGATAAACCGAGATCGTGCTCAGCCCGGCGGCACTCGTGGACTCCATGTAATCGATGCCATCGGCGCTCGCGATGCTGCGTTCGAGCTGCGTGGTGATGAAGCCGCGTACGGTATCGGCACTCGCGCCGTAATAGGTGGTTGAAACACTGACCACCGCGCTGTCACTGCGCGGATACTGCCGCGTATTCAGCTTGAGCAAAGCGACCACCCCCACCACGAGGATGATGATATTGACGACCAGCGCAATGACCGGCTTGCGGATGAAAAGGTCGGTGAAGCTTTTGGATAACATTTAGAAAATCCTCGCGGTTTCGACTCAGGTATTGGCGGGCTTGGGCGAGGCGCTGCTGGTCGGCTGGGCGTCGTTGTTGACCTGCACCGGAGCCGCGTTGTGCAGCTTGAACACGCCGGAAGTGACGACATGTTCTCCCGGCTTCACGCCGTCAGTAATCGACACGAGATCGCCGCGCGTATCGCCGAGTTTGACGAACTGCTGCCGCACGCCGAGATACTCGGTCCCCGTCTTGTCCTTCATTTTTTCCACGATGAAAACGGAATTGCCGTAAGACGCATAGCTGATCGCGGTGGCGGGCACCACGATGGCGGGTGCGGACGCGGGCAACTGCACCTCGACATGGGCAAACATGCCCGCGCGCAGCACCTCGCCGGGATTTTCGACGGTGGCCTGCACCGAGACATTGCGCGACGACGAATCGACCTCGGGGTTGATCGCGGTGATTTTACCGGGGAAAACCTGCTCGCCGAAAGCATCTACCTTCATGTTCACCGTCTGCTCCAAGGCGACCTGAGGC
Source organism: Opitutaceae bacterium (assembly GCA_023269455.1). Lineage (GTDB taxonomy): Bacteria > Verrucomicrobiota > Verrucomicrobiia > Opitutales > Opitutaceae > Rariglobus. The sequence continues at coordinate 11,809 of JAHFTG010000006.1, forward strand.
AGGTGCTGCTGCGGAATCGAGAAGTTCACATACATCGGATTCAGTTTCTGCAGCGGCATCAGCGACGAACCGCGTGAAACAAACTGCCCCACGTTCACCAAACGTATGCCCACGCGGCCATCGAAGGGCGCGCGCACGATCTTCTTTTCGAGCTGGGCACGGAGAGCGCCGGCGTCGGCCTCGGTCTGGTTGAGCTGCGCGGTCGCCTGGTCGAGTTCGGCCTGGCTGATCGTGTTCTTGGTGAGCAGCTCGGTGGAGCGCTTTAAATCAAGCCGGGCCAGGGCGAGCTTCGACTCAGCGGAGTTGAGCTGGGCTTTTTCCACGGTGGTGTCGAATTCCAGAAGGAGATCGCCCGCTTTGACGGCGGCGCCGTTTTCGACGGCGATGCGGCTGATAATGCCGTCGGCATCGGCTCCCAGGGTGACGCCTTCGACCGGGGCCAGCGTGGCGATTTCGTTGAGGCTGGGCTGCCACGTTTCCTGCTTCGCTTCCACTGTGGTCACGGCGCTGGCGGGCATCGTGTGTGGCTGGGCGGACAGCGTCTTGATCTGGGCAAATTTAACGGCACCCAGAATCGCGACGACTATGATGAAACCAACCAGAACGATGAGGATTTTTTTGATCATGGAGGGACGATGACGAATTGAAAAATGACTGGATAAAATTTATCTTAAATGGACGGTCAAACGAGTTGCGTCAACGGGATCGGATGCCCGCGACGGCTCCACCGTGTCGGCCTGGGCCACGATCTTCGTGAGCAGCTTCACGAGCGTCTTGCGCTCCGGCTCGGAGAGCGGACTCATCAGCGCGGCCATGCGTTTAAAATGATCGGGAAGCACGCCTTTGATGAAATCGACGCCTTTGTCGGTGAGCGTCACGAGCAGCATCCTGCGGTCCACCGAATCAGGGCGACGCGTGACCATGCCATCGCGTTCGAGCGTGTCCACAAGGCCCGTCATGGTGGCGCGCGTGACACCCGCCATGTCGGCCAGTTCGGCCGGCGTATGGGACTTCGGGCAACCGCTGCTTTTGTCCAACAAGAGCATCAGCACGGTGAAACGCCCCTGGGAAACGTTGTGCCGTTGCAGATGCGCATCACACACACGGAACGTCTGGTCGCCTGCCCGCAGCAAAAGAAGAAACACTTCGCAGGCCGAAGGATCGAGTTCTGGAAACTGCTTCGCCGCCTCTAGGAGGCATTCGTAGCGGGGCAGATCTTTGAGCATCAAAAATGGCATAAACAGCGGCGTAAAATATAGTGAGGTGGCGTATAGTTAGGCAGCTAATCAAAAATGCAAGCCGTCTGTTGTCGATTTTTGACAACAAAAAGGACGGCTCCTTTTCGGAGCCGTCCTCGCACGATGCCAAGGCGTTTTTTAAACGAACTTAAAGGTCGAGCGCGTCAGAGTGCCTGCGCGGCCTTGACCACGGCCTCGGCGGTGATGCCGAGTTCCTTCATCACAGTGCCACCGGGCGCGCTGATACCGAAGCGGTCGATGCCGATGACTTTGCCGTCGAGACCGACGTATTGATACCAGAGGCCGGTGACGCCGGCCTCGATCGCGACGCGCTTGCGCACGGCGGAAGGAAGGATGGCCTCACGGTATTCGGCGGGCTGGCGGTTGAAGCGTTCAAACGATGGCATCGACACCACGCGCGTGCCTTCGCCAAGAACCTTGGCGGCCGCGACGGCGTGCTGAAGCTCCGAGCCGGAAGCGAGCAGGATGCAGGTGAGCGGAGCGGTTTCCTGGATAGCCACGTAGCCGCCCTTGAGCACGCCCGCGCGGCGGATGTGCGAAGGAATTTCGCTGAGCAACGGCACGGCCTGACGCGAAAGCGAGAGCAGCGTGGGACCGTCGGTCCGTTCAAACGCGGCGGCGAAGGCACCGGCGGTTTCCTCGGGATCTCCGGGGCGGATCACATCGAAGTTAGGAATCACGCGCAGGCCGGAAACCGTCTCGACCGGCTGATGGGTCGGACCGTCTTCGCCGACGCCGACGGAGTCGTGGGTGTAGATATAAACCACCGGGAGTTTCGCGAGAGCCGCGATGCGCATCGCAGGACGGGAGTAATCGGCAAACACGAGGAACGTCGCGATGGACGGGTGAAAGATGCCATCGTAGGCGACACCGTTGGAGATGGCCGCCATCGCGTGCTCGCGGATGCCGAAGCGGATATTACGACCGCCGCGATTCGTGACCTCGAAATCCTTGTCGGACGCGATGTAGTTGAGCGTCGAACCGTAGAGATCGGCGCTGCCACCAATGACGAGAGGAAGCTCGGCGGCGACAGGCTGGAGCACTTGCTGCCCGGCGGCGCGGGTGGCGAGCTTCGCATCGGCAGGGAAAAGAGGAATCTTTTCGAGGAGATGCGCGGCGCTCGCGTGATTGTTGCGGCTTTCGAGCAGGACGGCCTTTTCGGGATTGGCGGCCTTCCACGCTTCGAAGGTCTTGCCCCACTTCTTGTAGGTGCGGACGAGGGATTTTTTGTGTTTCGCGAAGTAGGCGCGGACGTCCTCACTCACGAAGAAATGCTGGTCGGCAGGCAGGCCGAGACCGGCGCGCGCGGCGTCGATGAACTTGGCGCCGCCTTCGCCGTGGCCCTTGGCGGTGCCAGCGACTTCGGGGATGCCCTTGGCAATGGTGGTCTTCGCGATGATGAGCTGGGGCTTTCCGCTCTTGGCTTTCTTCGCCTTGTTAACGGCCTTGAGAATGGCGGCGAGGTCGTGGCCGTTGATCGTCTGCACGTCCCACTCGATGGCCTTGAAACGTTGGGCGGCATTTTCGCTCTGCGACTTGCTGGCCATCGCGTCGAGGGTGACGTCGTTGGAATCGTAGATGAGGATGAGGTTGTCCAACTTCTGGTGACCCGCGAAAGCGATGGCCTCGAGCGCGACGCCTTCCTGCATGCAACCATCGCCCGCGAGCGCGATTACGTGACCATCAAAAATCACGTGCTCTGCGGTATTAAAACGGGCGGCGGCCATCTGGCCGGAAAGGGCGAGACCGACGGCGTTGGCGATACCCTGGCCAAGCGGGCCGGTGGTGGCTTCGACGCCGGGCGTTTCGTGAAACTCGGGATGGCCGGGGGTCTTGCTGTGGAGCGCACGGAAGTTTTTCACTTCTTCGAGCGACAGATCGAAGCCGCTCAGATGGAGCCAGCTGTAGAGGAACATGCTGCCGTGGCCGGCGGAGAGGACGAAGCGGTCGCGGTTCAGCCAGCGCGGCGCGTCGGGATTGTGGACGAGGGCGTTGCCGTAGAGGACGGCACCGATCTCGGCACAGCCGAGCGGGAGTCCGAGGTGGCCGGAGTTGCACTTATGGACGGCGTCCATGGCGAGGCCGCGGGCCTGGTTGGCAGCGAGAGCAAGGATATCGGTTTGGAGTTTCATGCGTGAAAATGAATTTAGGGAAACGAAAGATGAGGAATTAACCAGCAGGCGCGTGGCGGGGAAGCCCAAACGGACATGAAAAAAGCGAGTCGGGAAGACTCGCTTTTTTCATGAAGGGACTCGCAGCGCGAATTACTTGGTCGCGACGGCGCGGTCGGTGCGCTTTTCCTTGATCGCCATGGCGGCTTTGCCGAGGCGGGTGCGGAGGTAGTAGAGGCGGGCGCGAACGGGCTCGGAGGTGCGCTCGATCTCGATCTTCTCGATGTTCGGGGAGTTGACGGGGAACACGCGCTCGACGCCTTCGCCGTAGCTGATGCGGCGGACGGTGAACGTCTCGTGGATGCCGCTGCCCTTGAGCGCGATCACGATGCCGGCAAAAATCTGGGTGCGCTCTTTGTCACCTTCACGAACCTTCGTGTGGACGCGGACGCCGTCGCCGACCTTAAAGGCGGGCGTATCTTTTTTCACCTGAAAGGCGGTGATTTCTTGGAGGATCGGATGGGTGCTCATGGCAGTATGTTAGTTGAGTAAATCGGGTCGGACTTGGCGGGTTTTCTCAAGACGTTGTGCGTTTCGCCATTTTTCGATTTCGGCATGGTTACCAGAAAGGAGCACTTTCGGAACGGACATGCCCCGAAATTCGGCGGGACGCGTGTATTGAGGAAAGTCGAGCAACTTGCCGGTGAAGGATTCGTGCGTCAATGACTTTTCTTCCCCTAAAACACCGGGAATAAAACGCGCCAGCGCATCGATCATCACGGCGGCCGGAAGCGTGCCGTTGGTCAGCACATAATCACCGATGCTGATCTCCTGATCGATCACGTGGTCGCGAATCCGCTGGTCGATTCCCTCGTAGTGGCCGCTGAGGAGAATAAGGTGGGTCTGCTGCGAGAGCTCGCGGGCGATTTTCTCGGAATACGGCACGCCGTCAGGCGTGAGGTAAATGCGCCGGCAGCCGGGCGTCTGGAGTTGCTCGATGGCGGCAAAAACCGGCTCCGGTGTCATCACCATCCCGGCCCCACCGCCAAACGGACGATCATCGGCGGCCCGGTGTTTATCGGTGGACCAGTCGCGGGTATCGTGGACTTTGACCGAAAGCAGGCGGTTTTCCAACGCCTTGCCGACCATGCTCTCGGTCAAAAAACCGTCGAGCATACGCGGGAAAAGCGTGAGGACGTCGATGTGAAGAGGCATGGGCCTGAAGCCGTTAAAATAAAAAATCGCCCAAGCACGAGGGCCGGGGCGATTGAAAAAAAGGGGAATCGAGGACGCTTTTAAGCGGAGACGACAGCCTTCTTGGCCTTCTTGATGAGGGACAGGGCGGTGTCGGTCGGGATGGCACCCTTGCTCACCCAGTAGTCGGCGCGAACGGTGTCGAGCGTGAGATTCTTGGCGCGGGGGTTATAGGTGCCGAGCACTTCGGTCGCGGCGCCGTCACGACGCGAGCGGGCTTCGGCGACAACCACGTGATAGATGGGATTGTGCGTGGAACCGATGCGGGAGAGGCGGATTTTGAGAGCCATGGGAAGAGTGGTGCGGACGTGTTACGTTGGTGAAAAGCCGTGGAATCCACCGAACGGCGCGGACGTTGTCAAGCTGCCATTTCTCACGGGAAGTGCAGATGAAACCTTGACCCGTCCCCCACCCGGCGCGACTTTCCACCTTTATGCTCAAAGCTGGCATCGTCGGTCTGCCCAATGTGGGCAAGTCCACCCTCTTCAACGCCCTCACCCGCTCCCGCAAGGCGGAAGCGGCCAACTACCCGTTTTGCACGATCGATCCCAACGTGGGCGTCGTCATCGTGCCCGACGAGCGCGCCTATGTGTTGAAGGGAATCGCAAAGACTAACGTCGTCGTCCCCGCCGCCATCGAGTTCGTGGACATCGCCGGCCTCGTCGCCGGCGCCAGCAAAGGCGAAGGCTTGGGCAACAAGTTTCTCGCCAACATCCGCGAGACCGACGCCATCGTGCATGTCGTCCGCTGTTTCGTGGACGACGACATCATCCACACCATGGGTGGCGTCGATCCGGTGCGCGACATCGAGGTCATCACGACCGAGCTCGTCCTCGCCGACCTCGACGCCGTCGAGAAACGCCTGAGCAAGACCCAGAAGCTGGCCAAGGGAGGCGACAAAGATGCCGCCGCGGAATTCTCGCTGCTGGAACGACTCCTGCCCCACCTCAACCAAGGCAAGCCGGCCAACGTCCTCCCCGACACCACGGACGACGAGAAGAAGCTCCTCCAATTTTTCCAGCTCCTCAGCGCCAAGCCCGTGATCTACGCGTGCAACGTCGCCGAGGGCGATCTCGCCACCGCCGAGGAAAATCCGTTCGTCAAACAAGTGGCCGCCTTCGTGAAGGCCCACCACGACGCCGCCTATGTGCCGATCAGCGCGCACATCGAGGCTGAGTTGATCGACCTGTCCCCCGAAGAGGCCAAGGAGTTTCTAAAGGATCTCGGCGTCTCCGATTCGGGCGTGTCGCAGCTCATCAAGGGCACCTATAACTTGCTCGGCCTGCAGACCTACTTCACCGCCGGTGAAAAAGAGGTCCGTTGCTGGACGATCAAGAAGGGCTGGAAAGCCCCGCAAGCGGCGGGCGTCATTCACACCGATTTCGAGAAGGGTTTCATCAAGGCCGAGGTCGTCTCCTACGACGATCTCACCCGCCTTGGCAGCACGGCCGCGGCTCGTGACGCTGGGAAATACCGCATCGAAGGTAAGGAATATGTCTTTCAGGACGGCGACGTCGTGTTGTTCAGATTTAATAACTGAACCCACGGCGCCCAACCGGCCTGTTCTGGTATGCGCACAAAAAAGGCGCGATCCGCAAGGGTCGCGCCTTTTTATTTTGAAGGCTTCTCGGACGAGAATCGGAAACGTCGTCAGATCACCGTGCCGCTCGGCACGACCACGCCCTTTGGCACCACGAGCACGCCGTCGCGAATGATCACGCCGTGCGGATAGTTGCCATCCGCTTTGCCAGCCGGAGACAGTCGCACGCTGTCACCGATGCGTGCGTTCTTGTCGATGATCGTATGGAAAATATGGCAATCGCGGCCCACGCCCATGCTCGGCACGCCCTCGCGGGCATTTTCCGCCTGTTTCTCAACAGGCTCGTAATAGTCGGCGCCCATCATGACGACGTTGTCCAACTCGGAGTTTTCACCGACATATGAGCGAATGCCCAGCACGCAGCGTTCGAGTTTGGACTCGGTGATGATCGAACCGGCGCCGAGGACGACGTGGTCGATGTCGCACTTATTGAGCTTCGACGCGGGCAGGTAACGATCCTGCGTGTAGATGGGCGCGCTTTGATCGAAAAAGTTGAACGGCGGCAGTGGATCAGAGAGCGCGAGGTTCGTCTCGAAGAACGCGTGAACCGTGCCGATGTCTTCCCAGTAGCCCTCGAAGACGTGGGCGTTGAGCTTCTTTTTGCCGAGGAGGCCGGGGATGATTTCCTTGCCGAAATCCGTCATCGTGTTTTCGAGCGCATCGGCCAGCACCTGGCGGTTGAAAACGTAGATGCCCATCGAGGCGAGACAGTGTTTCTCGCCATCGGTGGAGTGGAGCTTGGCCTCGACCTGCGGGCTGAGCGTGAGGCTCTCGATCACGGCGGGGTCTTTCGGCTTCTCGACGAAGCGCTCGATGGTGAGATCGTCGGCGACCTTCATCAGACCGAGGCCTTCGACTTTCGACACGGGGAACGGGATCGCCGCGATGGTGACGTCGGCCTTGCTGGCGACGTGCTCCTCGCAGATTTTGCGAAAATCCATCCGGTAGAGCTGGTCGCCCGAGAGGATGAGCACGAGGTCATGGGGAAAGCTGCGAAAGTGCTGGAGATTCCGGCGCACCGCATCGGCCGTTCCCTGATACCAATCGGCGCTCTTCTCCGTCTGCTCGGCGGAAAGAATATCCACAAAACCGCCGCCAAACGGATCGAAGTGATAGGTGTTTTGGATATGCCGGTGAAGAGACGCGGTGTGAAACTGCGTGAGCAGGAATATCCGGTTGATATCGGAGTTGATGCAGTTGCTGATCGGAATATCGACCAACCGGTATTTGCCCGCGAGAGGCACGGCCGGTTTGCACCGCTCCGCCGTAAGGGGATAAAGACGGCTGCCGCGGCCGCCTCCCATGATAACCGCCAAAACGCTTTTCTGCATGCTCATAAAAAACTAGGGGGTATTGATTTTGAAGTGAGGTCCAATTGCCTTGCGCCACGTTTAAAGCACCTCGTAAATTCGCGAGCCAAAAGAGGTAAAAAATTATGTGTGGAATCGTCGGCTACGTAGGCACCCAAAAAGCATCGACCATCCTTCTCGAAGGATTGAAGCGTCTGGAGTATCGTGGATACGACTCCGCCGGCCTCGCCGTGCAACAAAACGGACTGCTGGAACTCGTCCGAAAAGTCGGGCGCGTTGAAAACCTCGTGAAGGCGGCGGCCAAACACCGCTTCACCGGCACGACCGGCATCTGCCACACCCGCTGGGCCACGCACGGCGGCGTCACCGAGGCCAACGCCCACCCCCACCTCAGCAGCGACGGCAAGATCGCTCTCGTCCACAACGGTGTCGTCGAAAACTACTCGTCGATCAAAAAATTCCTCATCACCAAAGGCTACACCTTCCAGTCGGAGACCGACACCGAGGTGCTGAGCAACCTCATCGCCTACCACTACGCGAAGGAACCCTCCATCGCCGAGCAAAGCCGTTTTCTCGAAAGCGTGCGCAAGGCCCTTCGCCACGTCGAAGGCACCTACGGCATCGCCGTCCTTTGCACCGATTGCACCAGCGAGATCGTGGCCGCCCGCAAAGGCTCTCCCCTCATCCTCGGCGTGGGTGACAACGAATACATCCTCGCGTCCGACGTGTCCGCCCTCGTCAGCCGCACGCAGAACGTCGTTTACCTGAAGGACGGCGAAGTCGTTCACGTTACGCCCAGACAGTTCTCCATCTCCACGCTTGATCAAGAAGACGTCTCGCCCGTCGTGGACAAGGTCACCTGGACCGTCGATGCCGCCGAGCTCAACGGCTACGCTCACTTCATGGAGAAGGAGATTTTCGAGCAGCCCGCCGCACTCGAAAACTCCATGCGCGGCCGTTTCTCCGAAGACGGCTCCACCGCCAAATTCGGCGGCCTGAATCTCGGCCCGGTGGACTTCCGCCAGATCGACCGCTTCGCCTTCCTCGGCTGCGGCACCGCCTGGCACTCCTGCCTCGTCGCCGAGCATCTCATCGAGCGCTTCGCCCGCGTGCCAGTCGAGGTCGATTACGCCTCCGAGTTCCGCTACCGCAACGCACCGCTTTCGGGCAACCCGCTATTCTTCGTCATGAGCCAGTCCGGCGAGACCATCGACACACTCGGTGCCATGCGCGAAGCCAAGCGCAAAGGCTACCAAGTCCTCGCCATCAACAACACCGTCGGCTCCACCATCGCGCGC